>JBPCQE010000156.1:0-6014 GCA_050998435.1 Sphingomicrobium sp.
CCTGTTCGCCACCGTCATCGGCTCGGGGATCATGGCCGCGAATTTGTCGGACGGGAACGACGCGGTCGCGCTTATTGGCAACACGCTGGCGACCGGGGCCATGCTGTTCGTCCTGATCAGTATGCTCCGGCCCATCTCCGGCGCCCACATGAACCCGGCGGTGTCGCTGGTCGCAGCGTCTCGGCGCGAGCTTGGGTGGGGAGATGCGGCGGCCTATATCACCGCTCAGCTCGCATTCGGAATTCTCGGCGTGTTGGCCGCGCACTGGATGTTCGAGCTTCCGGCGCTGCAGCTGTCGGTGAAACCGCGGACCGGCGCCGGACAGTGGCTGGGCGAGGCGATCGCGACCTTCGGGCTGATCCTGACGATCCTCGGCACGGTCCGCCACCGGCCCAAGGCGGTCGCCGCGAGCGTCGCTTTGTACATCACCGCCGCTTATTGGTTCACCTCGTCGACCAGCTTCGCCAACCCGGCGATCACCGTCGCCCGGAGCCTGTCCGACACCTTCGCCGGTATTGCGCCCGCCAACGTGCCGCTGTTCGTGCTCGCCCAGCTGGTCGGAGCGGCGGGCGCGGCGGCGCTGGCGAAATTGCTGTTCGACGAAAGCTGATGCGCCGCGGCGTTCCGGCCGCGGCGCCAGGCGCACGCCCACTAGGGAAAAGCGTGCGACTTTAACAAATCAGCGGGTGTCGCGGGTGTCGCGGGTGGTGTCGACGCGCACGTCGTCGTCGCGCCGCCTGCCGCCCAGCAGGCCGGCCAGCCCGAGCAGGCCGAGCAGACCCCAGGGGAAATCGTCATCGTCGTCGTCGACGTCGGTCTCGTTGAGCATCGGATCGATGGCCAGCGGATCGGTGGTGGTCGTCGCCATCGGGTCGTTGGCCAGCGGATCGGTGACGATCACGTCGCTGGTGTCGTTCGCCAGCGGATCGGCCGTCATCGTGTTCATCGCCGGATCGACGGCGTTTACGTTGTTGTCCTGACCCAATGCGGCGGAGCTCATCGCGAGCAAGGCCGCGGCCGCGCACGCCCGGGTGATTGATAGCTTCGACATGGCTTCCTCCTGTTGGCGGCATGGTGGTGCCGCGGTTGGCCAACGGACCACGGCGGTCCCCGTTCCCGACCGGGCGCTGCGATTGCCGAATTCCGGTAATCGGACAACCGCTTCCCGAGTTCGGGTGACCGTCCGGAATTCCTGCGCTAGGACGCGCAGCCGATGTCCATTTACGCCCAATATGCCGCGCTCCTCGACGGAGTGCTCGATGAGCTTGTCGCCGACGGCGCCCTGCCGGCTGGCCTCGAGCGGGGCGGAGTCGCGGTCGAGCCGCCGCGCGATGCGTCGCACGGCGACCTGGCGACGAACGCGGCGATGGTTCTGGCCAAGGACGCCGGGACCAACCCGCGATCGCTCGCAGCGCTGATCGCTCCGAAGCTCGAGGCGCTGCCGCCGGTAACGGCGGTCGAGATCGCCGGGCCCGGGTTCATCAATTTGAAGCTGGCGCCCGACGCGTGGCGCGACGAGCTGAAGACGATCCTAGTCGAGGGCGAGAGCTACGGCGCCTCGACGATCGGCGCCAACGAGCGGGTCAACGTCGAATATGTGTCGGCGAACCCGACCGGGCCGCTGCACATGGGCCATTGCCGCGGAGCGGTGGTCGCCGACAGCCTCGCCCGGCTGCTCGAATTCGCCGGCTTTCGGGTGACCAAGGAATATTACGTCAACGACGCCGGGGCGCAGGTCGGGACGCTCGCCCGCTCGGTTCACCTGCGCTACCGCGAGGCGCTCGGCGAAGCGGTCGGCGACATCCCGGAGGGCATGTACCCGGGCGACTATCTGGTTCCGGTCGGAGCGACTCTCGCCGCAGAGTTTGGCGACCGCTACGCGGCGGCTCCGGAAGCCGAGTGGCTGGACCTGTTCCGCGCTCGAGCGGTCGAAGCGATGCTCGAGCTCATCCGCCACGACCTGGCTTTGCTTGGGGTCCACCACGACAAGTTCGCGTCCGAGGCCGAGCTGCAGGCATCGGGCGCGGTCGACCGAGCGCACGAGGTCCTGCGCTCCAAGGGCCTGGTCTATGAAGGCACGCTCGAGCGGCCCAAGAGCCTCGCGCCCGACGACAAATGGGAGCCGGTCGAGCTGACTCTGTTCCGCTCGAGCCAGTTCGGCGACGACCAGGACCGGCCGCTCAAGAAAGCCGACGGCAGCTGGACCTATTTCGGCTCCGATGCCGCCTATCATCTGCTCAAGGCCGACAGCGCCGACCATCTGGTCAACATCTGGGGCGCCGACCACGCCGGAACCGTCAAGCGGGTGCAGGCGGCGGTCACCGCGCTGACCGGCGGCCGCGTCGACCTCGACGTCAAGCTGGTGCAGATGGTGCGGCTGTTCCGCGCCGGCGAGCCGATCAAGATGTCCAAGCGCTCGGGCAGCTTCGTCACCCTCGCCGAAGTCGTCGGCGAGGTCGGCAAGGACGTCGTCCGGTTCATGATGCTGACCCGCCGCGCCGACGCTCCGCTCGACTTCGACTTCGCCAAGGTAGTCGAGGCGTCGAAGGACAATCCGGTGTTCTACGTCCAATATGCGCACGCCCGGGTCTCGTCGCTGAAGCGCAAGGCGGCCGACGCGGGCATCGACTTAACAGCCGCCGCGGACCTGGGCCTGCTCGACGAGGAGGAGCTCGGCCTGGTCAAGCAGGCCGCGCAATATTCACGCGTCGTCGAGTCCGCCGCGCTCGCCCATGAGCCGCACCGGATCGCCTTTTTCCTCTACGAGCTCGCCGCCCAGTTTCACGCTTTGTGGAACCGCGGCAACGACGACCCGGAGCGGCGCTTCCTGCTTGAAAACAATCCACAACTATCTCGGGCGCGGCTGGAATTGGCGCTCGGCATCGGGCAAATCATCAAGGGCGGCCTCGCGCTGATGGGAGTCGAGGCGGCAGAGGAGATGCGCTGATGGCCGACGGCCACGCGTCCCACGACCCGGACCGGCTGCCGTGGCTCGCCGACACCCGGAGGCGGCGGCGGTCCAGCAACTCGACCTCGCTTCTGGCGTGGGCGGTGCTCGCGACCTTGCTGGTCGCCGCAGTCTCCTATTGGATGGGCATGAAGAGCGTCACCGAGCCCGACGCGTTCGATTTTGGAACGCCCTCGCGCCCGGCGGCGACGGTCCGACTGCCCGAGCCGGCGGTCGTTCCGCCGCGTGTGCAAGAGGTGCTTCCGCCGCCGGCGCCCGAGGTCGAGCCGGTGTCCGAGCCCGCACCGGTCGTGATTCCGAAGCCCGCACCGGCGGCCAAGCCAGAGGCGAGCCGACGGGCGGCCGCCAAGCCGAAAGCCGCCGCCCCGGCACGCAAGGCGCGGGCGCGCCCAACCCCGGTGAAGAAAAAGGCGGCCGCCCGACGCCCGGCGCGGATGCAGGCGTGGCCCGCCAGCCAGTCGGCCGGAGCGTATGGACGGATGGTGCGGGTCGGCACCTTCAGCAGCCGGCGTCAGGCGAAGCAGGGCTGGGCGCGGATAGTCCGGGTCTATCCCGGCATGCGCGGCTTGAACGCGGTCGTCGCGCCGAGCCCGTCGCTGCGCAACGGCCGGACGTTCTACCGGCTCCAGTTCGGGACCACCTCGCAGGCGCATTCCACGGTCCTGTGCCAGCGAATGCGGATCGTCGGGCAGAGCTGCGTAGTGATCGGCCTGCCGGCGCGCGCTTCCACAGTGCCGGCCAGCGCTGGGGCACGGCGATGAGCGACAGCCGATCGGGCTATGAGGACGGGCAGCTGCCGTGGCTCGAGGCGGTCGATGACGAGGACGGGCCGCGCGGAGTCTCGGCGCGCAAGATGCTCGCCGCGCTGCTGGTCGTGCTGGTCGCCGCGGCGATCGTCGCCGGAACCTTCTTCTGGCTCGGCCGGCAGGACCCGGTCGGGATCGGAGCGCCCGAGCTGATCCGAGCCGAGCCCGGGCCGTACAAGGTCAAGCCGAGCGATCCCGGCGGACTCGACATAGCCGGCGAAAGCGGCACCGCGTTCGAGACCAGCGCCGGCCAGGACAGCGACTCCCAGCTCGATTTGAATGCGATCGCCGAGCAGCCGGTCGCTCGGCCGCCCAAGGAGGAGCCGAAGCGGATCCCGCCGGGCGAGACCAAGGAACCGGTCGAGGACCAGCCGGCGCCGCCGCCCGCTCAGCCGAGCGGCGGCTCCGGAAGCGTGATCCAACTCGGCGCCTACTCGAACGCGGCGCAGGCGCAGCGCGGCTGGGATGCATTGAGCGCCCGCTTCCCGTCGCTGGCGGGACTGAACAAGCTCATCGTGCCCTTCTCGGGCGGGTACCGGCTGCGCGCCGGGGCCGCTTCGCCGGCCGAGGCGAAACAAATGTGCCAGGCGTTGCGCGTCGCCGGCGAGAATTGCTTCGTGGCCAATTGATGCGGGCGGGGTGATGCAGGCGGCGATTTACGGTCCGGCGGGGCCGGAGCTGACGGCCGACGAGCGCGCCTTCTTCCGCGATGCCGACGCCGCCGGTTACATCGTCTTCCGGCGCAATTGCGTCGACCAGGCGCAGCTGCTTCGGCTGACCGACTCGTTTCGCGATATTTCGGGGCGGCCGGACGTGCCCGTCCTGATCGACCAGGAGGGCGGCCGGGTGATGCGCATGCGGCCCCCGCAGTGGCCCGCCTTTCCAGCCGCGGACGCGTTCGCCCGGCTCTATTTGGCGGCGCCCTCGTCGGCGATGGAGGCGGCGCGGTCGAATGCCCGGGCAATCGCGCTGACGCTCCGGTCGTGCGGGATCAACGTCAATTGCCTGCCGTTGCTCGACGTCCGCCAGGAGGGCGCGGACGACATCATCGGCGACCGGGCGCTGGGGTCGGAGCCGATGCAGGTCGCCGCGCTTGGGAGGGCGGTGCTCGACGGAATGGCGTCGGCGGGCGTGGTCGGAGTGGTCAAGCACATGCCGGGGCACGGCCGGGCGCTGGTCGACAGCCACAAGGAACTGCCTTTGGTCACCGCCAGCGCCGAAGAACTGGACAGCGATCTCGAGCCGTTCGAGCGGCTTCGGGCGGCGCCGATGGGGATGACTTCGCACGTCGTCTACACCGCCTGGGACCCGGATTTGCCGGCCAGCCTGTCGCCGACGGTGATCGGCGACATCATCCGCGGCCGGATTGGCT
This sequence comes from Sphingomicrobium sp., assembly GCA_050998435.1. Taxonomy (GTDB): domain Bacteria; phylum Pseudomonadota; class Alphaproteobacteria; order Sphingomonadales; family Sphingomonadaceae; genus Sphingomicrobium. The sequence goes on from JBPCQE010000156.1 coordinate 5,147, forward strand.
TCCAGGGCTGGCTGATGAGCGACGACCTCGGGATGGAGGCGCTGTCGGGCGACTTCGGAACTCGCGCCGCAGGCGTCGTCGCGGCCGGGTGCGATGTTGCCCTGCACTGCTCGGGCAAGATGGACGAGATGGTCGCGGTCGCGGGGGCGGTGCCGGCGATGAGCCCGGAAGGCGAAGCGCGGCTGGCGCGGGCGATGGCGACGGCGCTGGTCGAGGACGAGGGACCCAACCTCGCCGAAGCGCTGTCCAAGCGGGATGCGCTGCTGGCGCTGGTCTAGCAATAACCCTCCCCCTTGATGGGGGAGGGCAGGGTGGGGGTGGCGCTTGAGCGGCACCGCTCTATTCCGGAGACTCCACCCCACCCCAACCCCTCCCCATCAAGGGGAGGGGCTGCTAGGCTCGCGCCCATGGAGGCCGAGACTTTCGAGCTGGCGGTCCGCGACGAGGACGAGCTCAACCTCAGCATCGACGGCTGGGAGGGTCCGCTCGACCTGCTGCTGAGCCTGGCGCGGGTGCAAAAGGTCGACCTCGCCGCGATCTCGATCCTCGAGCTGGTCGAGCAATATCTCGCCTATATTTCGCAAGCCCGGGCTCTGAAGCTCGAGATCGCCGCCGATTATCTGGTGATGGCGGCATGGCTCGCCTACCTCAAATCCTGCCTGCTGCTGCCCAAGGACCCCGAGGCCGACCCGAGCGCCGAGGAGATCGCGCTTCGGCTCCAGATGCGGCTTCAGCGCCTCGACGCGATGCGCGAGGCCGGGGCGCGGCTGATGGGCCGCGACCGCATCGGCCGCGACGTGTTCGTCCGCGGCGCTCCCGAAGGCCTGCGCCTGGTTCGCAAGTCGGCCTGGCAGGCGCGGCCGTTCGA
>JBPCQE010000154.1:0-11699 GCA_050998435.1 Sphingomicrobium sp.
CTCGATTGCCTGCGGCTCGTCGATCAGCATCTGTCGTCCAAGGAAATCGCGGCCGAGCTCCATATCTCCCCGCATACCGTCGACCAACGCATCCGCGGCTCGCTCCAAATCTTGGGAGTGGAGCGCCGAACCCAGGCCGCTCGCCTCGTTGCCCGCCACTGCGGACCATATCAGCGTTTGATACATCAACCGCCGTATGTTGAGCCCGACCGCTCGACCGTCCAGCCAATGGGGACGGTCAGTAATCAGATTCGGCACGCTGACCGTGCAGGGGGGGCCGGGGGCGCGGGTTTCATAACCGAGCAGAGGCCCGCATCATTCCGACCCTCCCTGCAGATGCCGTTCGCAACGAGGAGCAACCCCCGGAATGAGATGAGTGTCGGCCAGCGGTTGCTGTGGATCGCATTGATCTCGATCGGAGCAACATTTTCGGCGGGTATGTACCTCGCCGGGCTCGAAAGCCTCGCCAGGCTTCTCAACCGCTAGATCCGCCACCTCCCAGTCCGACAGACACCCCGCGCCAGTGCGTGCGCCGGGGAAGGAGCAGTCATGCGCAAACAAATGATCGAAAACGCCGCTTTCGAAGTCGCCACCCAGATCCGAGCCGTCGAGGACGGGATCGATTCGCTCATCACCGAGGCCGCCGAGCTTCAGGCGCGGATTATGCGTGCAAATTCCGTTGCCCGCGCGGGCGTCGGCGCCGTCAATCCGCCGCTCGAGCAACTGGCCGCGGCCATCTCCGGCCTGGTTCAGACGCGCGGCGCGATCGTCGGCTGCCATGCAGCGCTGGTCGACGCCAAGGGCAAGGTGCCGGGCCTTCGCACGGTCAGCTGGGGCGATACCGATGATGATTGCCCGGAACTCGCCAGCACCAACCTGCGAATCGTCGCTTAGTCCAAGGGGAGAGCGAAGGGAGCTTTGACCGGACCACATTAATGTGGTCCGGCTTTCCCGCGCCATGCCACGCTACGCCATTTTCTGGACGATCTTGCTCATCTGCTGCGGCTACGCGCTTCTGAGGGGACGCAAATACGAGCGCCTTGCAGCGGTTCTATTTCTCGCTGCAAGCGTGCTGTCGTTCCTCGCCCATATGTACCTTCGGGCTGGCTATTCCGTTAGGAATGCGGGAGAAGTCGCGGTCGACAGCGCTGTCCTCGTAGCACTGATCGCGATCGCGCTGTCGTCGGACCGTTTCTGGCCGCTCTGGGCCGCTGGCTTCCAGCTGGTCGGCAGCATGGCGCACGTTCTAAAGTTCATCGACGTGACGTTCGCCCCATGGGGCTATGCGGTCGCTGCGCGGTTTTGGAGCTACCCGATCCTGATCATTCTCTTCGTGGGTGCCTGGCGACAGCACCGGCGGCAAGTTTCAGAAGAGCTCGGGCTGCCTGATGCGGGCCATTACGGCCGGGGTGAAGCGGCAAGCTAACGCAGAGACGGTTGCGCTCCAGGCGCCTCGCCCGCATTGGGTCGCAATGTCGCGCCGTAAGAAGTCGCATCCGCACGGCTCGCCCAATCGCCCGCGCCTGTGGGGCAAGCACCCGGTCGCGGCGGCGCTCGACAATCCGGCGCGCAAGGTACTGCGCGCCTGGGCGACACGCGACGCGGCCGCTTCCATGCGCTTCCCGGGCAGCGTTCCGGTGACGTTGGCGGACGTCGCCGACCTCGGCCGGATGGTGCCCCACGACGCTCCTCACCAGGGCGTCGTGATCGAGGTCGAGCCGCTCGAGGAGGTGTGGCTCGGCGACGTGCTCGGAGACGCTGGTGAGCGCGCGGTGCTGCTGGTCCTCGACCAGGTCACCGATCCCCACAATGTCGGAGCCATTGTGCGGTCGACGGCTGCGTTCGGAGCAATCGGAATCGTCACCCAGGACCGCCATTCGCCGCCCGAAAGCGGAGCCTTGGCCAAGGCCGCCTCGGGAGCACTGGAGCGGGTGCCGTGGGCGCGCGTCGTCAACCTGGCCCGAGCGCTGGAGGAGATCGGCGAGGCCGGTTTCTGGCGAGTCGGGCTGGCCGGCGAAGCGGACATGGAGCTCAAGGACGCGCTTGGACCGCCCCGAATCGCGCTTGTTCTCGGCGCCGAGGGACCGGGGCTGCGGCCGAACACCCGCCAGCATTGCGATGCCTTGGCCCGCCTGCCGATCAGCGGCGCGGTCGACAGCCTCAACGTGTCCAATGCGGCCGCGGTGGCGCTCTACGCGGCGAGCATCGCCTGATGGTCCGAACCGCGGACAGCCTGCTGGCGAGCGTCGAGACGCTGGCCTCGCTCGAGCCCGCCTTCGCCGAGGTGCTCGAGCGCCACGGCCCGCCGGTGCCGCGAGCGAGCGAGCCGGGCGCACATACCCTGCTTCGAACGATCGTCGGCCAGCAAGTCAGCGTCGCCGCCGCCCGGTCGATGTGGGCCAAGCTCGAAGCCGCCTACGGCTCCCCGCCCGACCTTGGCCGCATTCGCGAGGCCAGCGACGGCGAGCTTCGGCTCGCCGGCATCTCGCGCCAGAAGGCAGGCTATGCGCGCAGCCTCGCCGAGCTCGTGCTGGCGGGGGAGCTCGATCTCGCCGACCTGCCCGCGGACGACGAGGAAGCGATCGCGCTTCTGACCCGGATCAAGGGCATCGGCCGCTGGTCGGCGGAAATTTATCTGCTGTTCGCCGAGGGTCGGCGCGACGTCTGGCCGGCGGGCGATCTCGCGGTCCAGATTGCGATCGGGCGCCTGCTCGGGCTCGCCGAGCGGCCGACCGAAAAGCGCCTTCGCGAGCTGGGCGAAGCCTGGCGCCCGAATCGCGGCGCCGCGGCCGTGCTCGCCTGGCACAGCTACAATTCGTCGGTGCTCTGACCGGCGCCTACTTGCGGAGGCGGATGCTGTGCTCGCGGGCGCCGAGGCCGCGGAACACCCGCGGCCCGAGGTCGAGGCGCAGCGGCGCCATTCTCTCGCTCTGGTTGTCGCGGCCGACGAGGTAGCTGGCCGAAGTCTGCCCCTCCCCGCCGCTCCAGCGATAGAGCGCGTTGAAGCCGACCAGCGGGACGAACAGTCGCCGCCCGGCGACCTCGAGCGCGCGCAGCTGATCGTTGCTTAGGCTGACCGCGCTCTTGAGCGCGACCCGCTTCAGCGGCGGGATGGCGGGGATCCGGTCTCCCTTGGCGATCGGGTGCGCGAAGAACGCGCCGATCTCCTGGTCTTGCGTTGGACCGGCATTGAACATGCTCGCCTCGACCAGCACGTCGCGCGCCGGGGCGCTGCCCGAGTTGAACACGGCGACATCGAACTGGATCGTCGCTTTATCGCCCTCGACGACACAGCGGCCGGGCGTGAACTCGATCTCGAGCCACGGGCGAAGCCGAGTCGAGACGACGCCCGCTGGGCGGGACGGCTCGGCCGGGCGCGGCGGGGAGGCGCGCTGCAGCGGCTGGGGCGCTGGCGCAGGCTCGGCCGGCAACAGGGCGCCGGAGAGGCCGCCGGCGGTCGCGTAGCCTGGCCGGGAGCGTTGGCGCCACGCGTAATAGCCGGCGCCCGCCGCGAGCAGGATCAGGGCCAGCAGCCATGGCAGCAGGCCGCCCGTCTGATCGCCGGAGACGTCTTCCACGGGGGTCACAGCTGGAGCGAACCCGGGCCGAGCCTCGAGCGGCGAGCCGGGATCGGCCGGGGCGGGCGTCGGCGGGCCCGAAAGCGCGTCGGCGGGCGGAAAAGCCTCGGCTGCCGAAGGCGCTCGGGGCGACGATTCGCGTGGCAGCGGGCCGGCTCGAGGCGCGGCCGTCGGACCGGTTTGGGGCGCTCGAGCCGGAGCTCGCGGAGTCGTCGGACGAGGCGCAGGCGCAGTTCGGCTGGGCGCGGCCGGAGCCGGCCGGGTGACCGTGCCGTTGATCGAAAAGCCCTCGAGCTCGCGCGGACCGATTGTCTCGCTGGGCGTATTCATCGCCGGCGCGGTGGCTTCCTGCGCGAGCGCCGGCGTACCGGCGAGCGCCAGCGCAGTTGCGATTGCCGCAATGCCAAAGCGCAAGCCTGCTCTCATGTCGTCCCGTTCATTGCGAGTGGGTCGCACAGCCTCCTGGCGCGCGCCCTTGCCTCATGGCGCGCAATCCGCCCGTCTTCAAGCACAGCGTGGATTAACCGGCGTCGACCAGCACCAGCTCGGTGTCGTCCTCGGCATCGATCCGCAGCCGCTCCTCGCCCGTGATTGCGACTCCATCGCGGGGCTGGGCCGGCACGCCATTGACCCGCACCCGGCCGCTGGGGACCAGGTACAAATGTCGCTCGGGGGAAGCCTCGAACTCGATGGATTCGCCCGCCTTGACCGTCGCTCCGAGCACTCGAGCGTCGGCGTTGATGGTCAGTGCGCCGTCCTCCGGTGCGCCGCTGGCGAGCAACTGGAAGCGGCCGTCCCGCGCGTCTTTCGGAAAGGGTTTCGCCCCCCAGCCCGGCTGTGCTCCTGGCCGGTCGGTCTCGATCCAGATCTGGAACAAGGTCGTCTCTTCGTCCTCGAGATTATACTCGGCGTGAGTGACCCCGGTTCCGGCGCTCATCAGCTGGACATCGCCGGCGGCCGTGCGGCCCTTGTTGCCCATCGAATCCTCGTGCGTGATCGCGCCGCTGCGGACGTAAGTCACGATCTCCATGTCGCGGTGGGGGTGCGGCGGAAAGCCGGACTTGCCGGCGATCCGATCGTCGTTCCAGACTCGAATTCGGCCCCAGCCCATGCGGGCCGGGTCGCGGTAATCGGCGAACGAGAAATGATGCCGGGCGTCGAGCCAGCCGTGGTCGGCGTGGCCGAGCGAGTCGAACGGTCGGATATCGATCATCGGATCAAAATGGCGAGGTTCCGGTGGGCTTCAAGTGTCACCGCTGTAACCGCGGCGAATGGCGTTTGCCGTCAAAGACCGGCGACAGGCCGGTCCAACTATTTGAAAATAGGCGCGGCTACGCCTACCCAGGTTGGTACCCGTGGTTAAATTCTGATAAATCGCGGAGCAGCAGCGCGGGGGGCGGCTGATGCCGAAGCTTGCCCGAGTACAGGATTGGGACCGGACCCGGGGCAGCGAGCCTGACTCGCGCGCCGCCGGAGTCCGACCGCTCCGCTATTGCGCCTTCCTCAGCTATAGCCACGCCGACGAGGCGATTGCGGGCTGGCTGCACGACGCGCTCGAAAAATTTCGAACCCCATCGTCCTTGGCGGGCCGGCTGACCAATAACGGCGCCATTCCGAAGCGCCTGACGCCGATTTTCCGCGACCGCCACGAGCTTGCGGCTTCGGACAATCTCGCCGCCGGAATTCAGGACGCGCTCGATTCGTCGCGCTTCCTGATCGTGCTGTGCTCGCCGGCGGCTGCCGCTTCACGCTGGGTGAACGCCGAAATCGACATGTTCAAGCGGCACCGGCCGGACGGCTGCGTGCTGGCCGCGATCGTTGCCGGCGAGCCGTTCGCAAGCGACCTGCCGGGCCGCGAGGCCGAGGAGTGCCTACCGCCGGCGCTTCGCCAGAAGTACGACCGCCGCGGAAGGCCGACCACTCGCCGCGCCGAGCCGCTCGCGGCCGACCTGCGCGACGACCACGACGGCAAACGCCTCGGCCTGCTGAAGCTGATCTCGGGGATGCTCGGGGTCGGGCTTGACGAGTTGGTCCAGCGCGAGACCCTTCGCCGCCAGCGCCGGCTGGCGATCGTCGCCGCCGCCTCGCTGGCCGGAATGGCCGTCACCAGCACATTGGCCGTCGTCGCGTTCGACGCCCGGGACGACGCCCGCGACCAGCGGCGCGAGGCCGAAGGGCTGGTCGGCTTCATGCTCGGCGATTTGAGGGCCAAGCTCGAACCGCTTGGCCGGCTCGACGCGCTCGATGCCGTCGGGTCGCGGGCGCTCGAATATTACCAACAGCAGGACAAGGGCAGCCTGTCCGACGAGAGTCTCGCGCAGCGCGCAAAGGCGCTGACGCTGATGGGCGAGATCGCCAATACGCGTGGCAATCTCGATACCGCGCTGAAGCTCTATGGGGAGGCGCTCGCAAGCACCGGCGAAGCGCTCTGCCGAGTGCCCGATAACCCCCAGCGCCTTTTCGACCACGCACAGAATGTGTTCTGGGTCGGATACGTCGACTCGCAGCGCGGCCGAATGGATCGAGCGGCGGCTGCGTTCCGCGAATATCAGAAGCTGGCGCGAGCAATGATCGCGCTCGAACCGGGCAATCACAAATGGCAGCTGGAAAAAATCTACGCCGACAACAGCCTCGGTGTGGTCCTGATCAAGCAGCAAAACTATCGCGAGGCGTCGACCACGTTCAGCGAAGCTTTGGAGGCCAGCGAAGCACTGCTCGCCGCGGAGCCCAACAACCGCGATTTCCAGAACCGGTTGGTCGAAGCGCTGGCCTGGCTTGCCGACGCGCGCGAGTTCAGCGGCGACCTCGATGGTGCGCTGTCGCTTCGTGAGCGCCAGTTCGCGCTGCTCGAAAGGCTGTCGGCAACGCGTGGCACAGATCCGCCGCTGAAACGGGGCATCATGACCGCGCATCGGGTGATCGGCCGCCTGTTTGCGTCACGCGGCGAAATCGACAAGGCTCTGACTCATCTGCAAAAGGCGGCGGCGCTCGCCGATGAGCTGATCCGGACCGAGCCCGATAATACAGAATGGGCGCAATGGGCCGCCGGCAGCACCCTCGATCTGGGCGGGTTGCAACTGTCCGTGGGCCAGGCCGAAGCGGCCGGGGTGTCGGCCCGCGCAGGCTGCAGCATCGCGACCCGACTCCTCGAACGCGATTCGAGCGTCGACTTCTGGCGCGCGACATTGCGCGGCGAATGCCTCTCCCTGCGCGCTCGGCTTGCGCTCGTCCGCAATGCCCCCGGCGAGGCGCAGGCGCTTGCTGCCCGGCGGGTTACGATCGCGCGGGCGGAATTGGCCCGCGGACCTACGCTCGCGGCGCAGTACGCGCTCGCCGACGCTGAGTTGCTCCGCGGCCAAGTCGCCGAGCGACTGGGGGATGTCACCGCCGCGCGGACCGCCTGGCAAGCGGCCGCCGCGGCCTGGCCTAGGCAGGGCGAGCTCCGGCCGGATCAATTGGCAAAGCGGGCCTTGCTGCTCAAAAGTCTCGGACGGGCAGGCGAAGCGCAGCAAACCGAGCGCCAGCTCGCCGAAATGGGTTACCGCCATCCGGCATTCATGCAACCATAGGGACGGGAAGGAAAACTATGGCCACCGCATCGCAAAGCACAATTGGACAATCCAATTCGCACTCGATTCACTTGACGGCAGAGCTCGTTCACGGGGAAGTGAAGATTCGATCAGACCTAAAGGACACCATTGGCTTGCCAAAGGATTCTGGGCGGCATCGTTTCACGTTTCACCTCCACGACAAGACATTTCCGTCCATGGGCGTGCGCTTTTGCACCGTCGCAGAAGGCTTGTTGGACATCGATGAAAGCGCGGACTGCCCGCCCAAGAATAAGGGAATCAACACCAACCAGGTGAATCCCAGCAGTGTCACATCGAAAGACAAAATGGTTGCGTTCACCGACAAGAACAACGGTCCTGCGCGGACCTTGAGTTACGCGCTGCATTTCAAGTGCGACGATCCTGCTCAAAAGCCCATGTTCGACCCGGAAATCCGGAATGGCGGCGGCACGACTTCGATGATCGGCAGAACGAGTGCCGTTGTAGTCGCCCTCACGGTGGCCGCGGTGGCGGCCCTCATTGCCGTGGCCCTCTGGTTCAAATGAGGCCTCGGTAGCCGGACTGACGTTTTGCCGAGCTAAAAAGTGGAGAGTGACCATGGGTGATATACGGCACGGGGACCAGAGCGCGCGGACGCAGCGCGGCGGGCCGCCGCCCGGCACGCGCGTAATTGTCGACGTATATGCGGACGGACAGCCCGGCGCGGTCACGTTCAAGCACGAGTGGCGGTTCGACGACAATTCACGGAAAGGGAACGGCGAAATCGACATCCCGGCGAAAAAGAAGGATGAGGATGGCACGCCGATTCAATTCAATCTTCACGACCGAACCCGCCCCAAAGTCGGCCTCAAGTTCGTCAATGACGACAATGCCATGTGGTCCGACCGAACCATTTGTCCCCAATATGATGCCGCTTGGGATTCGGAGATCACGAGCATCAGGCCGTCGGAGCGAGTGCTGCACGTGGTGGACTTGAACAAGGACGAATGCGTCCTGCACTATAACCTGCGCTTCGAACCGGACCCGCAAACATACTGCTACGATCCTGAAATCAGGAACGGCGGCACCACTGTCGCCTGAGCTGCGGTTCCAGGCGACAGCGGACTCGGGCGGCAGCCATCCGCCGCTCGTGCCCTTCACGCTGTGCGTCGGAGTGACCGGGCATCGCCTGGATGCGCTGCCGCCGGACTGCGTGCCGCGGCTGCCGGGCGAGATCCGCGCTGCGTTGGAGCAACTCGCCAGCTGCGCCGAGACGGTCCGCGGTACCTCCCAAGACTATTTTGCGCCCGACCCGACCCGCCTGCTGTTCGTGTCTCCGCTGGCGCACGGAGCCGACCAGATCGCCGCCGAGGTCGCCGTCGAACTGGGCTTCGCGCTGCACGCGGTGCTGCCGTTCACGCTCAACGACTATCGTCGCGACCTGATCAACGGCGGTTCTGAATCCAGGTTCGATCAGCTGATCGCCGAAGCCGACAGCCTGCTCGAGCTGCCCGGAACCCGGGACCGCGAGCTGGAAGCCTATGTGATGGCCGGGCGGGCGACGGTGGCGCACTGCGACGTGATCATCGCGGTGTGGGATGGGCTCGCCGCTCGCGGCCGCGGCGGCACCGCCGAAGTCGTCGAGCTGGCGATGAAGCGCGGCACTCCGGTGATCCATTTGCCGGTCGACGGGAAAACCCCGCCGCGGCTGCTGTGGAGCGCCTTCGACCCCATCGTCGTAACCGAGCGTGCGGACGAGATGGCGCAACGGCCGTTCGATCCCGAGCACGTCGAGAAGATGCTCAGCGCGCTGATCCTGCCGCCGGTAGACCCGCAGGAACGGCGGTTCCTGAAGCGATTTCTCGATGAACGGCTGCGGCGGATCCGGGCGCGAATCGAATATCCCTTGATGCTGGCGGCGACCGGCGTCGCCCCCTTCAGGCCGTCGCAGGTCCGCGAATCCAACTGCTCCGCGCACACCGCCGAGGAATGGGGCCGCTACCGGCAAACCTGGCTCGACCAACATTCGGGCGGCGAGTCGCTCGACCTCCTGCAAGGCGCCTACAGCTGGAGCGACCAGCTCGCCGGCCATTTCGCCCAGACCTACCGGAGCGGGCATGTGTTCAATTTTGTGCTCGGCGGGTTCGCCGTCTGCCTGGGGTTGAGCGCGTTCATGGCGCCCGGCGCCAGCTTCGGACTGGCGGTTGCCGAGTTCGTGATCGCGCTCGGGATCATCCTGAACACCCAGGTCGGGCTTCGCCAGGAATGGCACCGCCGCTGGCTCGATTACCGCCAGCTCGCCGAGCGCTTGCGGCCGATGCGCAGCTTGAAACTGCTCGCCTTCGCCGCCCCTGACCCGCCCGGAACTCTGACCAACCCGATCGCGAGGCGCTGGATCGACTGGTATTCGGCCGGCATCTGGCGCGCAATGAGCTGCCCCGGCGGAGTCATCGAGGCCAAGCGCGCTCGCGAGCTTGCCCGGGCCGTCGCGGAGTTCGAGATTGCTCCGCAGGTCGCCTATCACCAAAAGAGCTCGGTCCAGATCGACACCCTCGACCATCGGCTCGAGCGGGTCGCGAACCTGCTGTTCAAGGCAACGCTGGTCGTCTCGGCCGCGATCGTCGTCGGGAAACTGTTCACTCCGCAGTGGGTCGACGCGTTCGGCAATTGGTTCACTCTGGTGTCGGCGGGCTTTCCGGCGCTTGGCACGGCGGTCTTCGGGATTCGCTTCCAGGGCGATTTCGGCGGCAATGCGGTGCGTTCCCAGGCGACCGCCAACGAGCTCAAGGAAATCCAGTTGGAGATGGAGCGAGGTGTCGAGCTCCCGCGCGCCGCCGACCTCGCCGAACAGGCGGCGCGAGCAATGCTCGAGCATCTCGACGAGTGGCGGCTGGTCAACCAGCAGATGGACCTGGGGATCGCTTAGTCCGCGACGCCGCCGATCATGGTGCCAGGAGAGGACTCGAACATGACACTTTACTGCCTGCGATTGCACGGATTTCTGAATTTGGCTTGGCGTGTGGCCCCCAAAATGGCCCCCAAGCCGCTATTTGCTGGCCTCGAATTTTCGTACTGTTTCCGCCAACATCGCAGCCAGCCGCTCGCCGTCATTAGCTGGCGCTGGCCTGCCCAGATTGCGGATCAATTCCGCCTGCCGTTGCGGCGACACGCGGCCATAGCTTGTGAACGTCGTTAGCACGCGCTCGTGGCCGAGATTCTGCGACCATGCTTTGAAGGTTTCCGGAGTGGTGCAGGTGCGCTCGCCAAGCTGGACCAGCGTATCTCGAAAGCTATGCGGGTTGAAATAGGGCAGTCCAGCCGCTGCAAAGGCCGCGCGGAATATCGTGCGGATCGGTCCCGCACTGCTCCAGCATTCGCGGCTCAGTCCGATTGCCATGAAGCCGCCCGTTGCCCCCAAGCCGATCTGCGTTTTGGGGAACAACGGATCGCTTTCCCCCCAAAGCAAGTTCTGTCGCAAATGCTGACACCAGCCGGTGAATATCTCCAGCGCCTCGCCTCCCACCGGAAAGAACCAGGTGGCGAAGCTCTTGGACGCCTTCGTTCGCACTTCGCGCGCATCCTGATCCACCAAGCCTTCTGCCAGATTGACATGCCTCAGTCTCAGCGACGCTAGCGCCCCGTCTCGCGCGCCGGTCAGGATCGCGAAGGCCATCAGCGCCCGGTTGCGTTTATTGATGTCGGTTGCGACTGGCATGGTGGTCAGCACATGGTGCACTTGCTCCAGCGTCGGCACGGGCTTCTGGCGACTGGCCTTTGCGATCCGCACGTCCTTTTCGGGCAGATTGAAATAGTCCGCGTGGGCATAGGCGATCTTGGACTTGTAGCCCGGCTGGCCCGCCAGCCACATGAAAAACGCCTTCAATGCCGACAAGGTAGAATGGACTGTGGCCCGCGCCAGCGGCTTGCCCGTGCGAGCGTTCCTTTCGGTATTGAGCTTGATTTTGAACGCCTTCGCCTGCTCACGGCGAAACTTTTGAAAATCTTTGAAGTCGGTTGCCGCCTCAAACCGTGACAGCGCTTTGGCCACCGCATCAATCGATGCTTCGTCGCGCCGCATCGCCTCCTTTAAATAGTCGAAATATTCCCGCTTGATCCGGGTGTTCGCCGGGTTGTGCCTCCCCATGGCTCAGGTCTCCTTTGGATTGTCACGGTTCAGGGAGGGGTGCGTTCGCTCTAGTATGCGTAGCGGTGCCTCCCTGCGCTGGACGTCCAGATCGGGCATTCTGGCGGCAAGGTCCGCCAGCCGAGTACGCCGGTGCATCATGGTGCCGCATGTCTCGCACATCGCCTTCAGATTGCCCGTAGTGGCATTTGTGGCGGCATATTCCACCATGCCCAACGCTGGCGCTTTCGGCTGGCGGCACTTGAAGCAGTATAGCTGTCCAGGCTTCAGCGGGCGCTTTGCGGCCTTCCGCCGTTTGCTCCACCAGTGTTGAAAATCGCTGCCTAGGATCAGGACGGGCCGGGTGCTGTCCACCGTGGGCAAGCCAGCCTTGATCCAGCCGCGCACAGTATGCTTGTGTGCGCCGAGGATAATTGCCAGCTCCACTAC
>JBPCQE010000003.1:0-6668 GCA_050998435.1 Sphingomicrobium sp.
GGGGTGTGTTGGGGGTTGGGGGGGGGGGTGGGGGTGGGGGGGGGTGTGGGCTTTGGTGTTTGTGTTGATTCCCCCCCCCCCCCTCCCCCCCCACCACCACCGCAAGCGGACAGACCAGACGCCAGCACAACCGCGCACGCAGTCGTTGCAAGAAGCCGCTTCGTGATGCTCCATCTCCGCTCAAGCCGCTGAAAAATCAACGGTTTCCATTAAGCCCTATGCTTTATGAAACCTTTCAGTTTGCTGAAGAACCGACATGCTTGTACGCGCCCGGCGGACCATGAACCAGCGTTTTGCCCACGTCCGCGACTGGATTTTCGACCTAGACAATTGCCTTTACCCGGCCTCGACGGGACTGTTTGCGCTGATCGACGAGCGAATGGGAGCCTACATCCAGCGACTGCTCGACTGCGACGCGGGCGAGGCCAGGCGAGTCCAAAAGGCGCATTTCCACGAGCATGGGACGACGCTCGCCGGACTGATGAAGACCCACGGCGTCGACCCCAGTGACTTCCTCGACGACGTCCACGCAATCCCGCTCGACCGGGTCCAGTGCGACCAGCGGCTGGCGGCGGCCTTGCCTCGGCTCCCCGGGCGGCGCTTCCTGTTCACCAACGGCGACGCGCCCTACGCCCGCCGGGTGCTCGAAGCGATCGGAGTCGATTCGCACTTCGACGAGCTCCATGACATCCACTCGAGCGAGCTGAGGCCCAAGCCCGACCCGCATGGTTATGCGCTGTTGTGTGAGCGCTTCGGGATCGACCCGGCGCGCGCCCTGTTGGTCGACGACATGGCGGCCAATTTGAGGCCCGCCAAGGCGCTCGGGATGACCACGGTGTGGGTCGACAACGGCTCCGAGCGCGGCAACCAAGGGGTCGACGACGGCTCCATCGACCATCGCATCACCGACGTCGCCGAGTGGCTCGAATCGATCGTGGAGGACAACCGATGACCGAGGCGATCGAAGCCGCCATCGACGGCGCTTGGGAGGAGCGCGATTCAATCGGACCGTCGACGTCCGGCGAAGCCCGGAGCGCCGTCGAGGCCGCGCTGTCAGCGTTGGACTCCGGCACCGCGCGGATCGCCGAGAAGGTCGGCGGCGACTGGGTCGTCCACCAGTGGCTGAAGAAAGCGGTGCTGCTGTCGTTCCGGTTGAACCCGATGGCGATGATCCCGGGCGGGCCGGCCGGCGCTCAATGGTGGGACAAGGTGCCGTCCAAGTTCGCCGGCTGGAGCGAACAGCAGTTCGAAACGGCGGGATTTCGGGCCGTACCGGGCGCGAGTGTTCGCCGCGGCGCCTATATCGCGCCCGGAGCGGTGCTGATGCCGAGCTTCGTCAACATCGGCGCCCGAGTCGGCGAAGGAACGATGGTCGACACCTGGGCGACGGTCGGAAGCTGCGCGCAGATCGGCCGCAACGTCCACATATCGGGCGGGACCGGGATTGGCGGAGTGCTGGAGCCGCTACAGGCAGGCCCAGTGATCGTCGAGGACGATTGCTTCATCGGCGCCCGGTCCGAGGTCGCCGAGGGCGTGGTGGTCGAGCAGGGCGCGGTGCTGTCGATGGGCGTGTTCATCGGAGCGTCGACCAAGATCGTCGACCGGGTGTCGGGCGAAATCCACTACGGCCGGGTGCCAGCTTACTCGGTGGTGGTGCCGGGGACTCTTCCGGGCAAGGACGGCGGGCCGGGGCTGGCCTGCGCGGTGATCGTCAAACGGGTCGACGAACGCACCCGCTCCAAGACCAGCATCAACGAACTGCTGCGCGACTGAAATCCATAAGCTGAGCTTATTGGCACGCGACTGGCTTTTGTTGGCGGGCGGGCTCGTCCCCGGATAAATCCGGTGAATGACGGCGATCGATCCGAACTTTGGCCGCAAGGCGCGGGACGCGGGCAGCGTCCCGGTCGCCTACGTAAAGCCGATGATCCGAAGCGTCATGAACCGCAGCGACTGGGCGATCCTGGCCGCGCTGGCCCTGATCTGGGGCGGCGCCTTTTTCCTGATCGGGGTCGCCGTTCGGTACGTGCCGCCGTTCAGCTATGTCCTGATGCGGCTGGCGATCGCCGCCGCGGCGATGTGGGCGATCCTGGCGTGGCGGCGCGAGACGCTCGCTCTGCCGCGCGAGGCGTGGGGCGCGATCGTGCTGCTGGCGCTGCTCAACAATGCGCTTCCGTTCACCTTGTTCGGCTGGGCCCAGACCCACATCGCCAGCGGGCTTGCCTCGATCCTCAATGCGACGACTCCGATCTGGGGAGTGATCGTCGCGCATCTGTTCACCGCCGACGAGAAGATCACGCCGCGCAAGCTGGCCGGGGTCGCGGTCGGATTCGCCGGGGTGGCGGTGATGATCGGTCCCGGCCTGCTAAGCAGCCTCGGCGGCGGAGTGCTGGCCGAGCTCGCCTGCGTCGTCGCCGCGCTGGCTTATGCGCTGGCGGGCGTGTGGGCGCGGCGGTTCAAGGCGATGGGCGTGTCGCCGTTCAGCGTCACCACCGGCCAGCTGACGGTCGGCGCGGTGATGATGGTGCCGGTCGCGCTGATCGGCGACCGGCCGTGGACCATGGCGTTCCCGCCGATCCAGGCGTGGGCGGCCGTCGCCACGCTGGCGATCGTCTGCACCGCGCTGGGCTACGTCCTTTATTTCCGGCTGATCGACCGCGCCGGGGCGACGAACGCTTTGCTCGTCACCTTGCTGGTGCCGCCGACCGCCATCCTGCTCGGAGTGCTGTTCCTGGGCGAGGTGATCGCGGCGCATGATTTCGCCGGGCTGGCGCTGATCGGCCTCGGGCTCGCCGCGATCGACGGGCGGGCGCTCAGCGCGATGTCGCGGGTCCGGCTCCGGCTTCGGCCAGCAGCTTAGCAGCTTCGGCCCCCGTCCAGTCGAGGTCGCCGACAAACCGCCACACCTCGCGGCCTTCGGAATCGTAGAGGATCGAGGTCGGCAGAATCTCCACGCCGAGCGCTCCGGACAGCGCCATCTCGGGGTCATGGAAAGCGGCGAAGCGGGCGATGCCCTTGTCGGCGAGAAAGGCGTCGACCGAGGATTTAGGCGCCCGGTCCTGGCTAACCGCGATGACCCCCAATCGCCCATCGGCGACGTGCGACTGCTCGAGCTTCTCGAGCGTCGGCAGCTCCTTGATGCACGGCGCGCACCAGCTCGCCCACAAATTGACCAGCACCGGCACGCCGGCGAAGTCGGCAAGGCTGATGTCGCCGCCGTCGGGGTCGTGAAATACCGTCTCGGGCGCCGGCTTGCCCTTCTTGCTTCGGTCGACGCCCTCGGCCGGTACGCCCGGAACGCCCGCGGCCTCGCCTTGTGGCGTTTCGGCCTTTTGCCTATCGCAGGCGGCAGTTGCGAGCAGCGCGAGGAACAGCAGAATCAGCCGCAAGTCGATCTCCAATCCGATGTGGGGCGGACGCTTCGAAGGCGGCCCGGCCGATCTGATGCGGGCGATAAATTGCTCGATCGGCACCGACAAGCGGCTTTGGCGCGAGGACGTCGCCGCGAGCCGCGCGCATGCGGCGATGCTGGGCCGGCAGGGGATCATCTCGGCCAAGGACGCGACGGCGATCGACGAAGGGCTGGCCGCGATCGCCGAGGAGTTCGCCAAGCGCGGAGTGGCCGAAGACCCGGCGCTCGAGGATATCCACATGCACGTCGAGCATCGATTGACCGAGCGCATCGGGCCGGCGGCGGGGCGGCTGCACAGCGCCCGCTCGCGCAACGACCAGGTGGCGACCGATTTGAAGCTGTTCGTGCGCGGCGCGATCGACGAAGCGCTTGCGGCGATCGGCGCGCTCGAGTCCGCGATCCTCGACCGGGCCGAGGAGCAGGCGGCGACGATCATGCCGGGCTTCACCCATCTGCAGTCAGGCCAGCCGGTGACTCTCGGCCACCATTTGTTGGCGTACCAGCAGATGCTGGCGCGCGATCGAAGCCGTTTCACGGATGCGCGGGCGCGGCTCGACGAATGCCCGTTGGGGGCCGCCGCGCTGGCCGGGACGGCCTTTCCGATCGACCGCGACGCAACGTCCGCCGCGCTCGGCTTTGCGCGGCCGACCGCCAACAGCATCGACTCCGTCTCCGACCGCGACTTCGTCGTCGATTATCTCCACTCGGCGGCTCTGTGCTCGGTGCATCTGTCGCGGCTGGCCGAGGAGATCGTCGTCTGGGCGTCGCAGCCGTTCGGGTTCGCCGTCCTGCCCGACGCCTGGTCGACCGGCTCGTCGATCATGCCCAACAAGCGCAACCCCGACGCCGCCGAGCTGGTCCGCGGCCATTGCGCCCGAATCGTCGGCGACCTGGTCGCGGTGCTGGTGCTTCTGAAAGGCTTGCCGCTCGCCTACGCGAAGGACCTTCAGGACGACAAAGCGCCGCTGTTCGACGCGCACGATCTGCTGATCGTGTCGCTGCAGGCGATGGCCGGGATGGTTGCGGAGTTGGGGTTCAACAGTGAACGAATGCGCGCTGCCGCGGAGGCCGGCCATTCGACCGCCACCGACCTTGCCGACTGGCTGACCGCCGACGCCGGAATCCCGTTCCGCGAGGCGCATCATATCGCCGGGCGCGCGGTGACGGCGGCGGAAGCCAAGGGCGTCGGCCTCGGTGAGCTGAGCCTCGAGGAGCTGCGGTCGATCGACCCGCGCATCGGCGCGGCTGCGATCGAGCGGCTGTCGGTCGAGGCCAGCGTCGCCTCGCGCACCTCGGCTGGCGGAACCGCGCCCGAGCGGGTAATCGAGGCGATCGCCGCGGCTCGTGCGGCCCGCCGGAGTGACCAATGAAGTTCGCGCGAATCCTAATGCTGGCGGCCGGCAGCCTGCTCGCCGCGGCGTGCGGGCAGATGGCCGAGCTGCAGCCGGCGCGCGGCGAGCCGCTGCCGGTCAAGCCCCTGCTCGCCAAGACCACCCCGACCGCCGAGCAATTGCTGACCCCGCCGACCAACGCCGACCCCGAGCGCATCGACGAGCTGGTCAAGCGCTCCGAGCCTCGCCGCCCCGACCGCTTCGACCTGCCGCCGCCCGACGGCGGCGCCGCTCCGCTGCTTCCGGCGGGCACCGACCCCGAGCCGGTCGACAAGGACAGCGGGCCCTCCACCCCGCAATGACCGGGCGAATTCGCAAAGCCGTCTTCCCGGTCGCCGGGCTGGGCACGCGCCTGCTTCCGGCGACCAAGGCCGTCGCCAAGGAACTGCTGACGATCGTCGACCGGCCGCTGATCCAGTACGCGGTCGACGAGGCGCGCGAGGCGGGGATCCAGCAGATGATCTTCGTCACCGGGCGCGGCAAATCGAGCCTGGTCGATTATTTCGACATGGCGTTCGAGCTCGAGACGACGATGGTCGCTGCCGGCAAGAGCCTCGACTCGCTCGAACCGTCGCGAACCCGGTTCGGCGAATTGGTCGCGGTCCGCCAGCAGCAGCCGCTCGGGCTCGGCCATGCGGTGTGGTGCGCGCGCGATATCGTCGGCGACGAGCCCTTCGCGGTGCTGCTTCCCGACGATCTGATGGCCGGGACTCCCGGAGCGCTCAAGCAGATGGTCGACGCATGGGCCAAGGTGGGCGGCAATATGCTCTGCACCGAGGAAGTCCCGCAGGAGAAAACCAGGAGCTACGGAGTGATTTCGCCCGGCAAGGTCGACGGGGCGCTGACTGAAGTGCTCGGCCTGGTCGAGAAACCCGATCCCATGGATGCGCCGTCGCGGCTCGCGGCGATCGGCCGCTACATCCTTCAGCCCGACGTGATGCGCGTGCTCGACGCGGGCGAGCGCGGCGCCGGCGGCGAGATTCAGCTGACCGACGCGATCGCCAGGATGATCGGCAAGCAGCCGGTCCACGCGCTCAAGGTCGACGCGGTGCGCCACGATTGCGGCGACAAAGCCGGCTTCGTCATCGCCAACCTCGCGCTCGCGCTGGAGCGCGACGACATCGCGCCCAGGGTGCGGGAGTATCTGGCGGGGCTGTGAGCCCGGATTAAGGCTCCAGCTCGACGTCCCAGTAGAGATAGTCGCGCCAGCTCTGGTGGAGGTAGTTGGGCGGGAAGCTCTTGCCGTGATCCTGCAGCTGCCAGCTGGTCGGTCGGATCGGCTCGCGCTCGAAATGCATCTTCGCTTGGCGCGGAGTCCGGCCGCCCTTCTTCAAATTGCACGGAGCGCAGGCGGTGGCGACATTCTCCCAGGTGGTTCGGCCGCCCTGGGCGCGCGGCAGGACATGGTCGAAGGTCAGCTCCTTGCTCGAGCCGCAATAGACGCAGCGGAAGCGGTCGCGGAGGAACAGGTTGAACCGAGTGAACGCCGGATATTGGTTGGGCCGGACGAACTGGCGAAGCGCGATCACCGACGGCAGCTTCAGGGCGCGGCTCGGGCTGTGCACCTCGCGGTCGTAATGGGCGACGACGTCGACCCGCTCGAGGAACATCGCCTTGACCGCGGTCTGCCAGGGCCACAGGCTCAGCGGGTAATAGGACAGCGGCGTGTAATCGGCGTTGAGCACCAGCGCCGGGCAGCTGTCGGGATGGCGGATGAGCTCCGGATGATACATCGAGCGCGCGAGCCTTTCGTTCGGTGGTCCGAACTGCAGCTCTCCGGCCCCGTCGCACGCAAGGAGGAGAGGGCCCGGCCCGTCTTCCCTTGTGCCCAGCCGGATGCCATCCCGGCGTGACATGGTCATGAC
>JBPCQE010000023.1:0-15155 GCA_050998435.1 Sphingomicrobium sp.
ATTGCCGCCGCTTCCGTTGCCGGTGCGAACCCCCGTCGTGGCGGCGACATCGCGCGTGCCCGCGGTTGCCCTCCCCAATCTGCGACTGACTCTGGAATGCTCGACACCGGGCGAGATTGCCGAAAGCGCCCCGTGCCTGAACTTTGCCAGGGACACGTTGCTCACCGTTCGCGCGGGCGAGACCTTGCCGGCAGGCACCAGCCTGCGCTTCCTTCGAAGGGGGGATATCCGCGCCGAGGTCGCCTTGGCGCGGATGCGCAAGGGCCAGGCGCGGCGGATCATGCTGCCCGCGGAGCTGTGCGCCGGAGTGACCGGGAGCAACATCCAAATTCAGGTGGTCCGAAGCGGCGGCAGCCCGTCCAGCCTGGGCCAGGTCGTCGATACGCGCGGACCGTACCAGCTGCGCTGCTAGGCCGCGCTTTTTGCCAACAACGAGCCGCGCGTGGCACAGGCGTCGTCGTGGACGCATCTTATGCCAAGCTTGAGTTGCTGGAGCCCGGGATCGCGCGCGTCCTTGCCGCGAACCCGTCGGCGTTCACCTACACCGGCACCCAGACCTATCTGGTCGGGACAGGCGAGGTCGCGGTGATCGACCCGGGGCCCGACTTGCCCGCGCATGTCGATGCGCTGATCGAGGCGATCGGCGGCCGACCGGTCGCGGCGATACTATGCACGCACACGCACCGCGATCACAGCCCGGCGGCTCGGCCGCTCGCCGAGGCGACCGGCGCTGCGATCGTCGGCTGCGCTCCGCTGGCGCTGGAAACGGTCGGTCCGCGCGCCGATGCCGCGTTCGACGGCGACTATCGGGTCGACCGGGTGCTTGGGGACGGGGAGGGGGTCGAGGTCGACGGGCGCCGCCTGACCGCGGTTGCCACGCCGGGGCACACGTCGAACCATTTGTGCTTCGCCGACGAGGCTTCCCGAGCCCTGTTCACCGGCGACCATGTGATGGGCTGGTCGACGACCGTCGTGTTCCCGCCCGACGGCGACATGGCCGCGTACATGGCCAGCCTCGACAAATTGCAGCAGCGCGACGACCGCGTCTATTACCCGGCGCACGGGCCGCCGGTGGCCAATCCGCGCCAGCACGTGCGCGGCTTCATCGGCCACCGGAAACAGCGGGAGCGGCAGATCCTATTGCTGCTCGAACAACGGTCGCGGACGATCCCCGAGATCGTCGCCGACGCTTATCCAGGACTCGACCCGCGGCTGGTGACGGCGGCCGGCGGATCGGTGCTTGCGCATCTTCTGGACCTTGAAGCGCGGGGGATTGTTATGTCCGAGGGAGAGACATGGACGCGCGCCGCCTGAACCGCCCGATGCTGATCGCGGGACTCCTCGCGGCGCTGGTGCTCGGCCTGCTGATCGGCATTGCCGCGGTTGCCGATCGTATCTTTGGCGCTCCAGACCCCAAGACCATTGCCACCTCGAGCCTGGAATCGATGCGCGCCCAAAATCGGCTGATCGTGTTTGCAGCGCGCTACGTGTCGGTGACGAGCTCGCGGCAGAGCCGGCTCGGCTTCTCGGCTGAGCGCACGCTGATCCTGCCCGGCGACGTGCGCTACGAAGTCGACCTGTCGAAGCTCCAGCCCAAGGATGTGCGATGGGATTCGGGCAGCAGCACCTTGCGCGTCCGTATTCCCGACATCGAGATCGCCGGACCGCAGGTCGAGCTCGCCAGCGCCCGCGAATATGGCGACGGGAAATTGCTGACGACCATCTTCGGCGGCGAGGAACAGCTCGACCGGGCCAATCGCACCGCGGCGGTCGCCGACCTGCGCAAGCAGGCGATGGCGGAGTTGCCGATGCGGCTGGCGCGCGAATCGGCTCGGCAGGCGATCGAGCGCAGCTTCGCCATGCCGCTGCAGGCCGCCGGGTTCGACAATGCCAAGGTGGTCGCCCGGTTCGCCGCCGAGGAAGACTCCGCGGGTCCCTCTTATATCGACCAGTCGCGTTCCTATAATGAGGTGTTGGGAGAGGCGCGCAGGAAGCGCGAAGGAACGCAATGACCGCACAACCGCAGAGCTTGAGAGGAGTCGATCTCCTCGCCGAGATCGGGCGGCTGAAGCGCGAGCGTAACGCGGTGATCCTCGCCCATTATTACCAGAAGCCCGAGATCCAGGACCTCGCCGATTTCGTCGGCGACAGCCTCGATCTGTCGCGCAAGGCGGAGGCGACCGACGCCGAGGTGATCGCCTTCTGCGGAGTCCGCTTCATGGCCGAGACCGCCAAGATCCTGTCGCCGGACAAGACCGTGATCCTGCCCGACATGGACGCCGGCTGCAGCCTCGAGGATTCGTGCCCGCCCGACCAGTTCAAGGCCTTCCGCGAGGCTCACCCCGACCATATCGCGCTGACCTACATCAACTGCTCGGCGGCGGTGAAAGCGCTGAGCGACATCATCGTCACCAGCAGCTCGGCAGACATCATCCTCAAGCAGATCCCGCTCGACCAGAAGATCATCTTCGGCCCCGACCGGCATTTGGGCGGCTACCTCGCGCGCAAGACCGGCCGCGACATGCTGCTGTGGCCGGGCGTGTGCATCGTCCACCAGGCGTTCAGCGAAACCGAGCTTTTGAAGCTGAAGGCCGAGCATCCGGGCGCGCCGGTCGCCGCTCACCCCGAATGCCCGCCGCACATCATCGACCATGCCGATCACGTCGGCTCGACCCGCTCGATCCTCGAGTTCACGCTCGCCTCGCCGGCGGACACCATCCTGATCGCGACCGAGCCGCACATCATCCACCAGATGGAGAAGGCGGCGCCGGGCAAGACCTTCATCGGAGTCCCCGGGGGCGACGGCAATTGCAACTGCAACATGTGCCCGTACATGGCGCTCAACACGCTCGAGAAGCTGTACGTCGCGCTGCGCGATTTAAAGCCGCGGATCGAACTGTCGCCCGAGATCATGGCTCGCGCCCGGGTGCCGCTCGAGCGGATGCTCGAAATGGCCGGTCGAACCGTCGGCCAGGGCGACGTCGGGCGGCCGCAAATCGATCCGCGAATCAGCGGCGACTAGTCGGTTCCGGTTTTCGCATTCGGCGCGGTGATTGCCTTGGATTCGGGCGAATCCTTTTGCCGCAGCCAGATGCTGAGCACGACCAGGACCGCGGTCGACAGAAACTCGCTCTGCCAGTTCTGGAACGATTCGAACCATAGTTGCGGGCTGGTCAGAAACTGCCCGTAGGTTTCGGCCGGCTCGCCATGCATCGCCGCCTCGTCGGCGGCTAGCCTGGCGCTGAACAGCCAGTGCAGGACGAACGAGATGGCAAACAGGATCAGCAAAGCGATCCCGAGCGAGTGGGCGTATAGCCACCGCACGGCCGGTCCCTTGCGGACGGGGGCCGGCGCATTGGGTGCGAAGCGCGCGTTGGCCAGGCGGCCGTCTCGCGAAGGCTCGTGGGGGTCCGCCGACTCCGCCGATCCTTTCTGGAACAGGAAGGCGGTCAGAACGACGTAGGCGGACATCTGCAGGAACTCGCTCTCCCAATTCTCGAACACCGTCGCGAGGAATTGCGGGTCCGACAGGAAGGCGATGGCGCCGAGCGGCTGCTCGCCGTGCTCGAGCAGCTGCTGGTTCTCGAACCGCAGTCCGGTCAGCCAATGGCCGATCAGGCTGCCGGCGAACAGCAGCATGAGGACGATCGTGAGCCCGTTGTTTTTGAACAGCTTTGTCATTCGACCTCCTGTCGTCGAGGTCGCAATCCGCCGCGCGCGCGTCCGTTCCCGCAACTAATTTTTGTGAATTTGCGGCGTGCTCGTCGGCAATGGCTTGGCGTCAATGGTCGCGGTGGCGGCATGATGCTTGTCGAGGTGGCGCTTGATGATTTTCAGGTTGCGGCTGTTCGAGCGGAAGAAGAAATCGGGGATCGCGCCGACTACCGGGACAAGGCCGAGCACCCAGTCGAACCCCGTATTTCCTGCCATTCGGGCCACCTGCCATTTAGACATGCCAAGGTTGCGCGCTTCCCAAGTCATGTAGGCGCCGAGTACCGCGGCGGCGGTCGTCCCCGCTACCGGGACAAGGCTGAGGATCGCGTCGAGCCCCACGGGCCGATTGATGCCCGGAATCACGAACATTCGCTCCATCACCCGTTCCAGCGCCTCGACCCGGCGGCGGACCGACTGCGGGTCGGTGCCTAGGCCGGGGAATGGCTGCCGGTCGTCGGGTCGAACGTCCATCATCGAGCGCCTTCGCGGTTGAGCCTTTCCTCGAGGCTGGTGAGCGTGTGGCGGCCGAAGCGGTTCCCGGCGAAACCTTCGAT
Source organism: Sphingomicrobium sp. (assembly GCA_050998435.1). Taxonomy (GTDB): domain Bacteria; phylum Pseudomonadota; class Alphaproteobacteria; order Sphingomonadales; family Sphingomonadaceae; genus Sphingomicrobium. The sequence continues at coordinate 4,269 of JBPCQE010000023.1, forward strand.
GCGGTCCGAAACCAGCGACCAGCGGACCGGCGCGGCGATCGGGATGAACAGCTGGTTCTCGTCCATCAGGCGCGCGGCCTCGCCAAGCAGGGCGCCGCGCTGGGCGGCGACCGGAGCGGCCCGGGCAGCGTCGAGCAATGGGTCGGCTTCCTCGTCGCAGATCGGCGCGGCCGAGCACCGGAACTGGCGCAGGAACCAGGCCGTCGAAGTCGACGGCGCGACCGCGTCGACCAGCTTGAGGTCGGCCGCCTGGCCGGTCGCCGAGCGCTCGAGCTTGATTCCGAGCAGCGCCCAGTCGGAAGCGATCCGGTTGAACAGCAGCTGCGCGCCCGGACCGTCGGGCAAGGCGATCCGGATCACCGGCCGTTCGTCGGCTCCGAACAGCCGGTCGGCGGCGGCGATCAGCTCCGGCCGGCGCTCGCCGATCGGAACCGTCAGCCACTGCGGAGTAACCGGATTTGGAACTCCGTCGAGTCCGGTTTCGAGCAGCGTCGCCCGGCCAACCAGCCCGGGCACGTCGAGCGCGGCGATCAGCGCGTCCCGGTCGATCGCCTGAGCAAGCAGCCGGCGGAGTTCGGGATCGGCGATGGGCCCGCCGCTCCGGGCCGGCGCCAGCCCAAACAGTCCAGCGACTGGGTCGAAGCGCAGCGCTCCTCGCGGAAGCTTGACCCGGCGCGTGTAGGGAAGGTCGGCAAAGGTGCCGCCGAGCACCAGGTCGGACTCGCCGACGATGAAGCCGCGCACCGCCGTGGCGGCGCCGGAACCGCCGAGCCAGAGCTGCTCGGTGCGGCCTTCCTCGCCGTCGAGAGCGGTGACCCGCCGTTCGAGCGGGATGACCCCGGCCGGCCCGGTTCCGTCCGCAATGTGAAACGGGCCGCTGCCCTCGCCCTCGCGAACCAGCGCAAACTCGGGCTGGGCGAGCAATTGCAGCAAATTGGGGCGCGGCGACTTGAGTCGGATCTCGAGCACCCGGTCGGTCATGGCGACGATTTCGTCGACCGCGCCGAGAGTGTCCCTGAGCGGGTTGTCGTTGTTGTCGGCAAGCGTCCGGCGCAGGATTCGAGCGGCCTGGTGAGCGGTGATCCGCTGCCCGCTCGGCCATTCCCCGGAAGCTAGGCGAAAAATGTAGCTGAGGCCGTCGTTGCTGACGTTCCAGCGCTCGGCGAGTCCCGGCTCGATCTGCCCGCGAGCGTCGAACCGCACCAGTCCCTGCGCGACATTGGTCAACAGGATCGCTTCGCCGGCGGACAGCGGCCCGGCGGCGGGGTCGACCACCTTTGGGGTTTCGCCGATCGCGACGACCTTGACCGCGCCTTCCGGCTTGCGCTCGCAGGCGAGAGTGACGGCGGCGGCGGCGGCGAGCAGCGCCATCGCCAGGGCGCGCCGGAGAGCGGACGGCATGATGGGTCGTTTAGCCCCAATCACCCGTTCAGCAAATGTCTGGATATATGCCCGGCACTGTTTTACTGGACTAACGCAGTTGGCGAGTGCCGCAAGAAGGATCGTGGGTGGCGGACAGGGACGGAATCTGGAGCCGCGGCGGAGTTCATGTCGAGGAGCTTCCCGACCCGTTCGCGCCGATTCCGATGCCCGGGCCGATCGGGCCGGGCAGCACCCAACCCGGCGAGCCGCAGCTCAAGCCCAAGCCGCGACGAAGCCGCCGCCGGGTCATTTTCTATACGATCGCCGCGGCCCTGCTGCTGACCTTGCTTTGGCTGATCGTCACTGCGCCGCTGTCGCGCGCGCTCGAACCGCTCGACGATCCTGCGTTGTTGCTGCTGTCGGAGGAGGGCCGGCCGATCGCCCGCCGCGGAGCGATCAAGGAATCGCCGGTCAGCGCCGCGGACCTCGACCCGCTGACCAGGGCGGCGTTCGTGGCCATCGAGGACCGCCGTTTCGACCGCCACTGGGGGATCGATCCGCGCGGGATCGGCCGGGCGATGATCGCCAATGCGCGCGCCGGCGGAGTCCGCCAGGGCGGCAGCACGATCACCCAGCAGCTCGCCAAGACCAGCTTCCTGTCGAGCGACCGGAGCCTCAGGCGCAAGGCTCAGGAAGTCATCATCTCCTTGTGGCTCGAAGCCTGGCTGACCAAGGACGAAATCCTGTCGCGTTATCTGTCGAGCATCTATTTCGGCGACGGGGTCTATGGGCTGCGCGCCGCCGCCAAGCATTATTTTGACCGCTCGCCGGAGCGTCTGACGCTGGCGCAATCGGCGATGCTCGCCGGCGTGGTCCAGGCGCCGTCGCGGCTGGCCCCGACCCGCAACCTCAAGCTCGCCCAGAAGCGCAGCCAGCTGGTGCTCGATGCGATGGCCGAAACCGGGGTGATCAGCGAGGTCCGGTCGCATGCAACGGTGCTCGCAAAGCCGGTGCGCCAATCGTCGAAAGTGCCGACCGGGACCTATTTCGCCGATTGGGTCGCGCCGGCGGCGCAAAAAGCGTTCGAGGCCGATTTCGGCGAGGTCAAGGTGCGCACGACGCTCGATGCCGACCTGCAGCGGATTGCGGTCCGGGCAATCAACGGGGCGGCGATCGGCCCTCTGAATGGAAAGGGAGGGGCGCAGGCGGCGATCGTCGCGATGCGCCCCGACGGGCGGGTCGTGGCGATGGTCGGCGGCCGAAGCTACAAGGCCAGCCCGTTCAACCGAGCGACCCAGGCCCGGCGCCAGCCGGGATCGGCATTCAAGCTGTTCGTCTATCTCGCTGCCTTGCGCGCCGGCTGGACTCCCGAAAGCATCATCGAGGACCGCCCGATCACCATTGGCGGCTGGACCCCGGCAAACAGCGACGGAGTCTATCGCGGGTCGATCACCTTGCGCGAGGCCTTTGCCCGCTCGAGCAACGCGGCGACGGTTCGGCTGTCGGAAAGCGTCGGCCGCGCCAATGTGCTCCGGGCGGCCCGCGAGCTCGGCATTTCCAGCCCGCTTCCGAACAGCCCGAGCGTCGCGCTCGGCACCGCCGGGGTCAGCCTGCTCGAGCTGACGTCGGCCTATGCCGCGGTCGCCGGCGGCCGCTACCCGGTCGAGCCGCGCGGACTTGCCCTGGCGGAGGAAGACGACGGCTTCGCCAGCTTCTTCCGGCGCGGCGGCAGCTTCGATGCGCGACGCGACCGCGCGCCGATGCTCGATTTGTTGTGGGAGGCGGCCAACAAGGGCACCGGCCGCCGAGCGGCGCTCGCCGTCCCGACGTTCGGCAAGACCGGCCCCCCGCAAGGCAACCGCGAAGCTGTGTTCCTCGGCTTTGCCGGCGACCTGGTGGTCGGGGTGTGGGTCGGCCGCGACGACAACAAATCGCTTGGCAAGATCACCGGCGGCACCGCGCCTGCGCGTATCTGGCGCAGCTTCATGGTTCCGGCGCTTAGCATCGACGGCCGAGCAGGGCCGCCGCTGCCGCGCACCTTCCGGGTTCCGGCGGAGCGGCAACCGCCGTCCCGCCGCGAAAAGCAAAGCCCGCTTCCCGAGGATTGGAGCGAACGCACGAGCGGGCTGCGCGAGCTGGTGCGCGAAATCGAGGAAATGATCGAGGACAGCGGCGGCTGATCGCGGTCATCATGGTTAACCGGCGGAAACCTCCCGCTTTAAGCCTTTCTCAACCCCTCCGGGGCTAATTCCCCATGCAACCTACGCGAACGGCTGCGCAGGTGGGGGAACAGTCGGTTCCCGAGTTTAGTGGAGCCTTAAGGAGACCAGAGATGGCCAAGTTTCTGAAACTGATTCGTAACGAAGAGGGTGCGACCGCGATTGAATACGGTCTGATCGCCGCTCTCATCGCCGTTGCAATTATCGGCGCGGTGTCGGGTGTCGGCGACGCGCTGAACACGACCTTCACCGAGGTTTCGAGCAACCTGTAATCGCCTTTTGACGGTTACAAAGTCTGGCGGCGGCGTCGAAAGGCGCCGCCGTCTTTCTTTATGCGCGCCTGTCTTTATGCGCGTTTGGGCGGCGCCTGAGCTCGGTCGGTGAATCCTCGCGGCCCCCGGTCCAGGCCGGCGGGTCGCTCGCCGGAAAGCTTTCGATCGAGGCCTCGTCGACGATTTCGGACGAGTCACGCGCCTTGCGTTGACGCGGCGCGCGCCTGGCTGCCCCCGAGATTTGTTTCTGACCCGGCTTTCCCATCGGCACGGTCATAGCATTCTTTTCTTCGCCGAGCCGATTAGAGGCGGAAGGCCACCCAGGCCCCGCCGATTTGAACTTTGCGTGCCCATCCGCCAATCGCGCACGGATGCAGGCCAGGACCACAACGCGCATTTCCATCGTCGGCGAGCGGGCGGCGTGGTTCTGGGCTGGCTGCGCGGCCATCTCGGTCGGAGTGCTGCTCCACTTGCCGATGCTCGCCGAGGCGCACCGGATGGGCAACCACCTGGCCGGAATGCCGCTCGATCCGGCCATGGTCGCCGGCATGGCGCTGATCATCGCCGGCGTCCCACTCGCCATCTTCGGGGCCCTGCCCAGGCGGCGAGCGCCGCACGGTGATCACGCCGGGACGAGTTACGAAGCGCCGGATTCGACGCCGCTCAACCGCTGGCACGCCGGCGTCCTGCTGGTCCTCATCTTCGGTTTGATCATCGACGTGATGAAGCCGGCGACCCTCGGCTTCGTGCTGCCCGGAATGAGCGCCGAATACGGCATCAGCCAATCGACCGTCGCCTGGTTCCCGTTCACCGCGCTGGTCGGGACGACCGTCGGCTCGTTCGTCTGGGGATGGCTGGCGGATGTCTACGGCCGGCGAGTCTCGATCCTGCTTTCCACCATCCTGTTCGTTTCGACCTCCATCTGCGGGGCGATGCCGGCGTTCCACTGGAATCTCCTGATGTGCTTCCTGATGGGTTGCTCGGCCGGCGGCATGCTGCCGGTGGTCTATACGTTGCTTGCCGAGGTGATGCCGCCCAAGCACCGCAGCTGGGTGCTGGTGCTGGTTGGCGGAACCGGTTTGGTGGGCGGCTATCTCGCGGCCAGCACCGCCGCCCACGCGTTCGAGCCGCTGTTCGGCTGGCGGGTGCTGTGGCTGCAGGGATTCCCGACCGGGATCGCCTTGCTGGCGCTTGCCCGGCTGATCCCGGAATCGCCGCGCTTCCTCGCCGAGCAGGGGCGGATTGCGGAGCTCGCGCAGATGGAAGACCGGTTCGGCATCTTGCCCAAGCCGCCGGTGGCGGCACCCTTGGATGCGCCGATCGCGGCGCAGCGTCACCGCCGACTGACCAGCGCGCTCGCCATCGCCGCTCTGTCCTGGAGCTTTGTCAATTTTGGGCTCCTGCTGTGGCTTCCGACTGACCTCCAGGCGCGTGGCTACAGCTCGGCGCTGGCCAGCGGCATTCTCACCAGCTCGGCGTTGCTCGCTCTGCCGACCATCCTCATCGGCGCCTTGTTCTATGCCCGGGTCAGCAGCAAATGGACTCTGGTCGGAACGATCCTGGTCACACTGGCTGGGCTGCTCGGGGCCTTGCTGCCCGCCCATCTGCTGACCTGGCCGCCGCTGCTCATCGCGGTCATTGCGATGCTCATCGTCGGCACCAATGGAATGATCGCGGTCCTCCTCCCTTACACCGCCGAGAACTACGCCTTGGGGGTCCGCGGCCGAGCCACCGGACTGGTCGCCGGAAGCAGCAAGTTCGGCGGAGTCGCGGTCCAGGGATTCGCGCTTGCGGGGCTGATCCCGACCCTGACCGGCGCGGCTGCCGCGCTGTTGGGGCCGATGGCGCTTTCGGCCGGCTTGATCGCCTGGGCCGGCCGCGAGACTCGCGGACGAAGCCTGCGGGAGCTTGAAGCCGGAACTTAGGTGATGACGGGATCGGCTGGCCCGCTCCGAGGGACTCGAACCCCCAACCTCCGGGTTCGAAGCCCGGCGCTCTATCCGGTTGAGCTAGGAGCGGAATCGCCTCGATTTAGCCTGCGGCTTCGCCGGTCGCGAAGACGGATGGTGGAGCCGAGGGGGATCGAACCCCTGACCTTCGCAATGCCATTGCGACGCTCTCCCAGCTGAGCTACGGCCCCGTCCGACACGCGCCTTTAGGCGAAGTTCACCCCCCTGAAAACTCGAAAATCGACCGGCTCCTAGGCCTCGTCCTCGTCGGGAGCGGTCTCGACGCCGAGATCGTCGTCGCCGGTGGTGAGATCGACTTCGTCGTCGGCCGAGGGCTCCTCGTCCTCGTCGATCGCGAGCTCCTCGGCCTCAAGCTCGGCATCGGCCACCGGCTCCTTGGCGACCGGAGCAACCGGCTCGAACGGCAGCGGCTGCTTGGACTTGAGGACCGGCTCGGGCACCCATTCATTGCCGCATTCGATGCAATGAACCGGGTCGCCCTTGCCGAGATCGTAAAAGCGGGTCGAGCACTTGGGGCAAGTGCGCTTAGCGCCCCATTCGGGCTTCACCATGGTGAGTTTCACTCCAGTTTCGGGTCCGGTCCGGCAGGTCTTGGAAAGCAGGCCCCGCACCGTGCGGCGGGCGCCTTGCCATAGGCTTGGACCCCTGTCAAAGCGCATCGCTTGACCGAGCATTTCGACAACGAGAACGTCGCTCCGGAGCGGATCCTGATTGCCGTCGACGGTCCCGCGGCGAGCGGCAAAGGGACCATCGCCCGGGCGCTCGCAAGTCACTTCAAGCGGCCCCACATGGACACCGGATTGCTGTACCGGGCGGTGGCTCTGAACCTGTGGCGCTGGGGCGGCGACATGGGCAGCGAGTTCGAGGCGTTGCGCGCGTGCGACGTCGCCGCGGTCGATCCCGACGACCCGGAGCTGCGCAGCGAGCCGGTGTCGAGCATCGCCTCGCGGATCTCGGCCTATCCGTCGGTTCGAGCGGCTTTGCTCGACCGGCAGCGGCAGTTCGCCGGCCAGCCGGGCGGAGCGGTGCTCGACGGGCGCGACATCGGCACGGTGGTCGCTCCGGAGGCCGACGCCAAGCTGTTCGTCACCGCGTCGGCCGAGGTGCGCGCCCAACGGCGGGTCCGCGAGCTCCTCGGGCGTGGCCTGCCCGCACATTATGACGACGTGCTGATCGACATCCGGGCCCGCGACGAGCGCGACACGACCCGTGAGAGCAGCCCGCTGGCCCAGGCCGACGACGCGGTCCTGCTCGACACCAGCGAGCTCGATATCGACCAAGCGGTCGCCGAGGCCATCCGGCTGGCCGAGCAGCTCCTCGCGGCGCGCAAGCCCTGAATAGAAACTAAATTTCTGATTAGTCGGGGGGAAGACTCGGGGGACGCAAGGTTTCGGCTATAAAACGGCGTGGGGGAGGGGCATGCCCGAGTACAAGCTTTATTGCCTCGACGGGGCGAAGCGGATCGCCCGCGCCGCGGACGTGCTTTGAGCCGACAGCGACGAGCAGGCGATCGCCGAGGCACGCACCCTCGGCAAGGCGAGCGCTTGCGAAATCTGGCAAGGGCGGCGGCTGGTCGCGACGATCCCGGCCGGCGACAAATCGAGCGATTAACCGCTTCGCTCAGGGTTTTCGGCGAACCGCCCAGATCAGCGTCGACAGGCTGGTGATGAAGGCGGCGAGCCCGACCAGGACGGGCGCATCGATAACAAGCATGGGGCGACTCCGAGCGCGCCTATGTTCCCTATATGTTCCCTATTCGCAATAGGAAAATGCCTATCATAGGTGAGTCTTTCAGTGCGGGGTGGCGGTGACGTCCGCACTGGCGGCGGCCAGGGACGCGGTTGAAGCTGGGACCAGCGGCTCGAGCGCCACCAGCCCGGCCTTCGGGTCGCGCCCGTACGCGTCGTCGACGTACGCCAGCCGGCCGCCGTCCGCCACGGCGGTCAGATAAGTGAGGTAGACCGGGACGCCTTTGCCGAGCTGGACGAACTGCTCGGGCTCGGCGTTGGGGGCGACCGGTTCCTTGCCGAGGAACCAGCGCGCCAGCCGCGTCGCGTCCTCGACCCGTACGCAGCCGAGGCTGAAAGTGCGCTTGGCCTTGGCGAACAGTCCCTTGTTGGGTGTGTCGTGAAGATAGATGCCGAGGTCGTTGACGAAGCCGAACTTTATCGCCCCCATCATGTTCGCCGGCCCGGGCAGCTGGCGGATATGGACGTCCCGGGTGCCGTCGACGACAGCTTTCCAGTCGATCGTTTTGGGGTCGAGGACGGTCGCCTGGCGGGTCCAGTCCGACGCCACTTCGTAGCGGGCGGCCCGCAAATAAGCGGTGCCGCGCTTGACCACCAGCGGCGCGACGCTCTTGCGCGCGACGTCGGTCGGGATGTTCCAATAGGGGTTGAAGGTCACATAATGGATGGTCCCGGCGAGCATCGGCGTCGGCGTGTCGCGCTTGCCGACCACCACCTTCATCGAGTCGACCACCCGGCCGTCCTCGTACATCCATAATTGCGCGGTGGCGGTGTTGACGAAGACATAGCGGCCGGTCGCCGGAAGCATCCGGGCGCGCCCCAGGTTGGCCAGAAGTTGCGCATCCGGCGCGCGGTCGCCGCCGAGTTTCAGCTTGCTCCACGCGGCGTCGCGCAGCTCGGCGTAGACCGGGCTGACCGCCGCCAAGGCCCGCACATGATCGGCCAGCGAAGGGGCCCGCTGGGCGTCGTGGAGGATCCGGTCGGGCTTGGGCATTTGCGGCGCGAGGCCCGGATCGCCATAGGTCATGCCGCCGATCGGCGCTTTGAGCGCGCGCACATATTGCACCCAGGCGGCCGACAGCAATTTGTCCGCGGCGACCAACTCGGCCGGCCGGGCGCCGGGTTGGGAAGAGGGACCTGCAGCCTGCGCCCGGGCGATTGCATCCTCGACCAGCCGGGCGAGCTCGGGGCCGTTGGCGAGCCCGTCGAGCGGCGCGCGCTCGAGGATCGCCGGCAACAGCTTCGCTGCCTCGGCCGACGCGGCGTCGCGAAGCCAGATCGGCGCATTGCCGTTCAAATGGTAGTAGGCGTTGACCGCCGGGCTCGCCGGCAGCGGTGCGACGGTGACCAGCGCCGGGGTCAGGCTTGCCGAGGCCGGAGCCTGTTGAGCCAAGGCCGGCGACGCGCCGCACAGCAGCGCCGCCGCGATCGATCTCAGCACTGGCGACCCCATCGGCACCTGGATTGGCTCCCTCGTCCTCGTTTTGTTTCAACGCGGCCCGACGCGCCGCGGACCCGAGAAAAGGAAAATAGTCGCCAATTCCTAACGGGTTGTGACTTGCGGGCCACTGCGGCGGTGGCGCATCGGATCACCGCGGTAAGTGTCTCACGGGTGAGCGATATCGCCAGTCACTTAGTTGGGCTCTGGTGCTGGAGAGACGTGGCACGCTCCCCGCTCAGGAGCGACGTGATGCATGCACTGATTATCGAAGACGAATCCCTGATTGCCATGGCGATCGAGGATGCGCTGCGCGAATGCGGCTTCACTTCGTTCGACGTTGCCGTCTCGGCCGAGGAGGCAGCCGAGGCCGCTGCACACAAATGTCCGGACCTGATTACCGCCGATGTCGAACTGAGGCCGGGCTGCGGGATCACCGCCGTTCAGTCGATTTGTTCTGAACAACCGATCCCTGTCCTTTTCATCACGGGGAGCCCCGCTGAGGTCCGGATACGGATGCCTGGGCATGAATTGGTCGAGAAGCCATTCACCGCCGATCACATCATGGATGCGACCAAGCTTACGATGGACAGCAGAAAAAATGCTTGAGCCAATGCCCATCCCGAACGAAACGGTGAACAGCCTCGCGATGGCCCTCGTCGAGTCGTCGAAGGCGCCGCTACTTCTTCTCGATGACGCTGTCGTGGTCATTGGTGCAAGCACCTCGTTCTGCAACACGTTCAATCTCGATCCGGCGACGATCGCCAACCGCAGACTGGCCGATGTCGGGGCCGGTGAATGGAATGTTCCACAACTCAATTCACTGCTCCTGGCGACGATTTCGGGGGCAGCGGAGATCGACGGCTATGAGATGGACCTTATCCGCAAGGGCAAGAAGACCTGCCGCCTCATTTTAAGCGCCCACAAACTCGACTATTTCGACACCGAGAAGGTGCGGGTGGTGCTTGCCGCAACCGACGTCACGGCAAGGCGTGTAGCCGAAGAGCAAAAAGACGCTCTCGTCCGCGAAAAGCACGTTCTGCTTCAGGAACTCCAGCACCGGGTCGCCAACAGCCTGCAGATCATCGCCAGCGTCTTGATGCAAAGCGCGCGGCGGGTTCAATCGGAGGAAACACGTCTGCATCTTCATGACGCGCACAGCCGGGTCATGTCGATCGCCATGCTTCAGAAGCAGCTGGCGGTCACCCAACTGAAATCCGTTGAACTACGGACGTATTTCGCCGACCTGTGTCGAACCATTTCTGCCTCGATGATTGACGACCCAAAACGGCTCACGCTTGAGGCGGTCGTGGACGATACATCTACCAACTCAGATGTGTCGGTCAGCATGGGCTTGATCGTCACAGAACTGGTCATCAACGCGATCAAGCATGCGTTTTCCAAGCAGACCACTGGGGGCAAGATCACGGTCTTTGTTGAAGACGAAGGAGCCTGGCTGCTGTCCGTGTCGGATAATGGAACGGGAATGCCGGTCGGCAGAAAGCGTGGAAAGCCGGGTCTCGGCACTGGGATCGTCGAGGCCTTGTCCAAGCAACTCGACGCGAGCGTGACCGTGCTTGGCGCCAATCCCGGGACTCGTGTGGAAGTTCGTCACCCCGGAACGTGACGCTTGAAATACGATGCGCTGCACGGTCAGAACGGCAGGGGCAGACCTAGTCCGCTCACCAGAGGCTTTCGACGACAGGCCGGCCCACCAATCAGGGGGGCCTCCCGCTCGACCAATCTCTCTTGCTCGTCGCGCCTTCAGCGCCCCAGGAACTTGCCGGCCGCGCCGATGAGCTCGCTCAAAATGTCTCCCGATCCCGAGGGCTGCGGTTGCGCCGGACTGCCCGAGTCCCCGGCCGGTGCCGGGCCGCC
>JBPCQE010000050.1:0-8220 GCA_050998435.1 Sphingomicrobium sp.
GCAGGGCTCGGTCGACGAAGCCTCGGTCCATGTCCGCGAAGTCATCAGCCGCGCCATCGCGCTCGGCGCGACCGCCCTGGTCATCGTCCACAACCACCCGAGCGGGGATTCCAGCCCAAGCACCCAGGACATCCGCCTGACCCGCAATTTGGTCGAGGCCGGAAAGCACATGAAAATCTCCGTCCACGACCATGTCATCGTCGGCTCGCAAGGCCGCACGAGTTTGAAAGCGATGGGGCTGATCTGAGCGAGGCCCGATTTGATGCCCAGTTTGATGAAGGGCGGCGCCTCTGCTAGCCGCGCCGGGGATGGTTCCCCGCTACTCCCGCCCGCAAATGACGGCCATCTGGTCGGCCGAGAACCGCTATCGAATCTGGTTTTCGATCGAGGTGTTCGCTGCCGAGGCGATGGGCCGCTCGGGAGCGATCCCGGCCGACGATGCGGCGAAGATCCGCGCCGCCTACGAAGCCGACGTGCTCGGCGAGATCGACATCGCGGCGATCGACGCAATCGAGGCGGTCACCCGGCACGATGTCATCGCCTTTCTGACATGGGCCGGGAGCAAGCTCGGTCCCGAAGCGCGCTACCTTCACCAGGGGATGACCAGCTCGGACGTGCTCGACACCGCCCTCGCCGTGCAGTTGAAGCAGGCCGCCGACCTGCTGCTCGCGGACCTCGACGAGCTCCTCGCGGTCCTCAAGCGCCGAGCGTTCGAGCACAAGCGCACTCCGACCATCGGCCGAAGCCACGGCATCCACGCCGAGCCGACCAGCTTCGGCTTGAAGCTCGCGCAGACCTATGCCGAGTTCGACCGCGCCCGCCAGCGGCTGATCGCCGCGCGCGATGACGTCGCGACCTGCGCGATCTCCGGAGCGGTCGGCACTTTCGCTAATGTCTCTCCGGACGTCGAAGCTCATGTCGCCGCCGAGCTCGGACTCACGCCCGAGCCGATCTCGACCCAGGTGATCCCGCGCGACCGCCACGCGATGTTCTTCGCGACCTTGGCTGTGATCGCTTCGTCGATCGAGCGGCTGGCGACCGAAATCCGCCACCTGCAGCGGACCGAAGTGCTCGAGGTCGAGGAATTTTTCGCGCCGGGACAAAAAGGCAGCTCGGCGATGCCGCACAAGCGCAACCCGGTGCTGAGCGAAAACCTCACCGGCCTCGCGCGGATGGTGCGCAGCGCCGTCACCCCGGCGCTCGAGAATGTCGCTCTGTGGCACGAGCGCGACATCTCGCACTCGTCCGTTGAGCGCTTCATCGGACCGGACGCAACGATCACGCTCGATTTCGCCTTGGCGAGGCTGACCGGCCTTATCGACCAATTGCTCATCTATCCCGAGCGCATGCGCAAGAACCTCGACCGAATGGGCGGCCTCGTCCATTCGCAGCGTGTCCTGCTGGCGCTGACCCAGGCCGGCCTCAGCCGCGACGAGTCCTACGCGCTGGTCCAGTGCCACGCGATGAAGGTGTGGAAGTCCGACGGCAGCGAGTCGCTGCTCGAGCTGCTCAAGCAGGACTCTGCGGTCACGGAACGAATCCCCGCGTCCGAGCTCGCCAAGCTGTTCGACCTCGACCATCACCTGCGCGAGGTCGACCGCATTTTCGAGCGGGTGTTCGGCTTCGGCGCTTAGCCGCTGGATCGGCGACTTTTCTGGGTTGCACCAGCCAATCCTGCGCTATGGTGCGCTCGGGGGCCAAACCATGGCACAAGACTCGGAAATACTGCAGCAAAACCGCTCGCCGATGGCCTCGGCCGCCGACTCGCCGGACGAACTGCAGATCCAGCTGGCCGGATTCCTCATCGTTCTGTCGCTCGACTGGATCGTTCTCAGGGCTTCCGAGAATATCGACGATTTCCTCGGCGAATCCCATGTCGCGCTGATTGACGAGCCGCTGAGCCGCTTCGTCCACGCGCAGGCGCTGCATGACCTTCGCAACCTCTTCTCCCGGTTGAGCGGTTCGACCGGGATCGGGCGGGCCTACCGGGTGCGGCTGACCGACGATCGGCCTTTCTTCGACATCACCTTCCAGATTAGCGATGGCCGCGTTTTGCTCGAAGCAACGCCAAGCCCAAAGCGTGTGCCGGGCCTGGCGATCGGCTCGGTCGGCGGCTTGATCGAAAGCCTCGGCGGGCGCAGCGGCGCGGCGCTGATGGACGCAGCCGCGCGGCGCATGCGGGCACTCACCGGATACGACCGTTGCTCGATCGTCTGCGGAGAGCGCAGTGCCGACAGCAGCCGCGGCGACTCCCCGACCACGGCCAACTCGACCGCGGCTCTGCCGGGGATCATCGCAGATACGGCCGAGCTGCCGGTGCCGATTTTTCCACGCAGGCCGGACGACCGCTCGGTTTCACGAGCACTCCTGCGCTCGCCGTCGCCCGATGCGCTCAAGCATCTCCGGGACCAGGAAATCGGCTCGGCGATGATCCTCCCGCTGAGCTTCGAAAGCCAGGCGACCGGTTACATCCGATGCGAATCCCGTTTGGCGCGCGAACCCAGCTTCGAGTTGCACGCAGCGGCGGAACTGTTCGCGCAAATGCTCGCCCTGCGAATGGAAGTCGACCGACTGCGCGGCTAGCCGAACGTTTCGCGAACCCGCTGGAAGAAGCTTTTCGCCGCCGGGCATTCGTCGCCGGTCTCGGTCTTGCGGAATTCCTCGAGCAGCTTTTTCTGCTTGGCGCTCATCCGCCGCGGAGTCTCGACCAGCACCCGAGCGACCAGGTCGCCGCGGCCGGGGCCGTTGAGGACGCTCATCCCGGCGCCGCGCTGGCGAAGCTGCTCGCCCGACTGGATTCCGGCCGGGATCTTGATGTCGATCTTGGCTCCGTCGACCCCCGGAAGGCTGATCGAGCCGCCGAGCGCGGCGGTGGTGAAAGTGACCGGGCACTCGGCGACCAGGGTCGTGCCCTCGCGTGCATAGATGCCGTGCCGCTTCATGTGGACGAAGATGTAGAGGTCGCCGCTGGCCGCGTTGCGCACTCCCGCTTCGCCTTCGCCGGACACTCGGATTCGAGTGCCCTCGTCGACTCCGGCGGGGATCTTGACCGACAGGGTGCGGCGCTTGAGCGCGCGGCCTTCGCCGGTGCACGCTTCGCACGGGTCGGCGATCACCTCCCCGCTCCCTCGACACGTCGGGCAGCCGCGCTCGACGACGAAAAAGCCCTGCTGGGCACGGACCTTGCCGGCGCCGCCGCAGGTTGAGCAGGCCTGCGCCCGGCTCTGTCCGCGCGCGCCCCGGCCCTCGCACGGTTCGCACCGGGCGAGCGCTTCGATGGTGATGCTGGAATCCTTGCCGGTAAACGCTTCCTCCAGCGTCAGCTCCAAATCATAGCGCAAATCGGCGCCGCGGGCGGCGTTCTGCCGCTGCCCGCGCGGGTCCATGAACTCGCCGAAGATCGATGAGAAGATGTCGGAGAAGCCGTCGAAGCCGCGGCCGCCGAACGGGTCGCCCCCGTTCTGGAACGCGGCCTTGCCGAAGCGGTCGTAGGCGGCGCGCTTCTGCGGGTCCTTGAGGCACTCATAGGCCTCGCTGATTGCCTTGAAGCGGGCTTCCTGGTCGGTGCAGCCGCCGTGCCGGTCGGGGTGGCATTCCTTGGCCAGCCGCCGGTACGCGGCCTTGATCGCGGCGTCGTCGGCGCCGCGCTGCACACCCAGCAGGTCGTAATAATCGGTGTCAGCCATGACCGCCGCCACTCAGCCACCCAACCGTTCGGGCTGAGCCTGTCGAAGCCCTGACCTTTTCTTCGAATGAAAAGTTGAAGGACAGCCCTTCGACAAGCTCAGGGCGAACGGCGATTTCCATCGCCGTTACGCTTTCGGTTCCTCGTCGACCTCGGAGAATTCGGCGTCGACTACCTCTTCCTCCGCCGGAGTCTCCTCCGCGGTCGCCTCGGCGTCCTCGGCAGCGGCTTGAGGCTGAGCCTCCGCCTGCTGCTGCTCGTACATCGCTTGGCCGAGCTTCATCGCCGCCTGAGTCAGAGCGTTGGTCTTCTCGGTCATCGCATCGGGATCGCCACTCTCGACCGCCGCCTTGGCCTCGGCGATCGCGGTCTCGATCTCCGTCTTGACCTCCGGGGTGACCTTGTCGCCGTGCTCGGCCAGCTGCCGCTCGGTCGAATGGATCAGGCTGTCGGCCTGGTTGCGCGCCTCGGCCTCGGAGCGGCGCTTCGTGTCCTCGTCGGCGAACTGCTCGGCTTCCTTGACCATCTTGTCGATGTCGTCGTCGTTGAGACCGCCCGACGCCTGGATTCGGATTTGCTGTTCCTTGCCGGTGCCCTTGTCCTTGGCCGACACGTTTACGATGCCGTTGGCGTCGATGTCGAAGGTGACCTCGATCTGCGGCACTCCGCGCGGCGCCGGCGGGATTCCGACCAGGTCGAATTGGCCCAGCATCTTGTTGTCCGATGCCATCTCGCGCTCGCCCTGGAAGACCCGGATGGTGACCGCGTTCTGGTTGTCGTCGGCGGTCGAGAACACCTGGCTTTTCTTGGTCGGGATGGTCGTGTTGCGGTCGATCATCCGGGTGAACACGCCGCCCAATGTCTCGATCCCGAGCGACAACGGAGTGACGTCGAGCAGCAGCACGTCCTTGACGTCGCCCTGCAGCACGCCGGCCTGGATCGCCGCGCCCATCGCCACCACTTCGTCGGGGTTAACGCCGGTGTGAGGCTCCTTGCCGAAGAACTCCTTCACGACTTCGCGGACTCGCGGCATTCGAGTCATTCCGCCGACCAGCACGACTTCGGCGACGTCCTTGGGCTCGATACCCGCGTCCTTGAGCGCCTTTCGGCACGGCTCGAGAGTCCGGCCGATCAGGTCGGTGACGAGTTTCTCGAGGTCGGCCCGCGTTATTGTCTCGACGAGGTGCAGCGGAGTCGTCTGCCCGCCCTCCATCCGCGCGGTGATGAACGGCTGGTTGATCTCGGTCGATTGCGCCGACGACAGCTCGATCTTCGCCTTTTCGGCGGCTTCCTTGAGCCGCTGCAATGCCAGCCGGTCGCCGCGCAGGTCGATGCCTTCCTTGGCCTTGAACTTGTCGGCGAGGTAATCGACGATCTTGGCGTCGAAGTCCTCGCCGCCGAGGAAAGTGTCGCCGTTGGTCGACTTCACCTCGAACACGCCGTCGCCGATCTCGAGGATCGAGATGTCGAACGTGCCGCCGCCAAGGTCGTAGACGGCGATCGTTTTGCCGTCCTGCTTCTCGAGCCCGTAAGCGAGCGCCGCGGCGGTCGGCTCGTTGATGATGCGCAAGACTTCGAGGCCGGCGATCTGGCCGGCGTCCTTGGTCGCCTGGCGCTGGGCGTCGTTGAAGTAAGCGGGTGTGGTGATCACCGCCTGGGTGACGGGCTCGCCGAGATAGGCCTCGGCGGTTTCCTTCATCTTCTGGAGAATGAAGGCGGAGATCTGCGAGGGGGAATAGTCCTTGGCACCGGCCTGGACCCAGGCGTCGCCGTTGGGGCCCTTGACGATCTTGTACGGGACCAGCTCGGTGTCTTTCTTGGTGATCGGGTCGTCGAAGCGGCGGCCGATCAGCCGCTTGACGGCGAACACGGTGTTGTCGGGGTTGGTCACCGCCTGGCGCTTGGCCGGCTGGCCGATCAGTCGCTCACTGTCCTTGGTGAACGCGACGACCGATGGAGTCGTGCGCGCGCCTTCCGAATTCTCGATGACCTTGGGCTTGCCGCCTTCCATCACTGCAACGCAGCTGTTGGTGGTGCCCAAGTCGATGCCGATGACCTTGGCCATATATTTCCCTCTTCATTCGCCCCTCGGCCGCAATGAGGCAGCCGAACATTGATTTCGCAGGCGATATAGGTGGCCTCAAGCCGACGACAAGGCTGCGGAGCAGCTTGCGGCTTTGCCCAAAATTAACAACGCGCGGCTTCGCGCAACGCGATGGCCGACACCGGCGCACTCCCACTCGGCTGATCAATCAGCGGTCGGCTGGGAACCCGCCGCGACGGCGTTCAGATCATCGCCATCCCGCCGTTCACGTGCAGCGTTTGCCCGGTGATGTAGCCGGCCTCTCGACTGGCGAGATAAACCGTTGCGGCGCCGATGTCCTCGCCGCTGCCCATCGCGCGCATCGGGATCGCCGCCATGATCGCCTCGCGCTGCTGGTCATTGAGCGCATCGGTCATCGCCGACTCCATGAAGCCGGGCGCGATGCAGTTGACGGTGATCCCGCGGGTCGCGAGCTCTTGTGCCATCGCTTTCGACAGTCCGATCAGCCCGGCCTTCGACGCGACATAGTTGGACTGCCCCGGATTGCCGGTGACCGCGACCACCGAGGTGATCGAAATGATCCGCCCGAAGCGCGCTTTCATCATCGGCTTGGCCGCCGCCCGCATCAGCCGGAACGCCGCCTCGAGGTTGACCCGGATGACCTCGTTCCACTCCTCGTCCTTCATCCGCATGGCGAGATTGTCGCGGGTGATGCCGGCATTGTTGACGAGGATGTCGAGCTTGCCGCCGAGCGCCTCGAGGGCCTGCGGCACGAGCGCGTCGACCGCCGCTTCGTCCGACAAATTGCATGGCAGCGCGACATGGTCGCCGCCGAGGCCGGAGCGAAAGCTTTCGAGCTTGGCGGCATTGCTCCCGGACACCGCCAGCCGAGCCCCCTGCGCACTCAGCGCGCTCGCGATCGCCGACCCGAGGCCGCCGCTCGCCCCGGTCACCAGCGCGGTCATCCCCGAAAGATCGAACATCATGCGATCTCCTTTGCCAGCGCTTCGAGGTCCTCGATCGTGACGACGCTTCTTACCTCCACGTCGGGAGCGGTGCGCTTGACCATCGGTCCAAGCACCTTGCCGCCCAGTTCCACGAACTCGTCGACTCCCGCTTCGGCCATCGCCGCGACGCTTTCGCGCCAGCGGACCATTCCGGTCACCTGGTCGACCAGCAGCGCGCGGATATTGTCGGGATCGGTTTCCGGGGCCGCGGTGACGTTGGCGTAGACCGGCACCGCCGGCCGCTCGACGACGACATAGCTCAAGGCGTCGCGCATCGCCTCGGCGGCGGGCTGCATCAGCGGGCAGTGGAACGGGGCCGAGACTGGCAGCGGCACGGCGCGCTTGGCGCCCATTTCCTTGGCCATCTCAATCGCCCGGTCGATCGCGCTTCGATGCCCGGAAATCACGACCTGACCCGGGTCGTTGTCGTTGGCGACGGCGCACACTTCGCCCTTCGCCGCCGCTTCGGCGATCCGCAGAGCGAGCTCAACGTCCGCGCCCAACAAGGCGGCCATCGCACCCTGCCCCACCGGCACCGCGGCCTGCATCGCCCGCCCGCGCAGCTTGAGCAATTTCGCCGTCGTCGCGAGGTCGAACGAGCCCGCCGCGCACAGCGCCGAATATTCGCCGAGGCTGTGCCCGGCGACGAACTGAGCGGCCTTGGCCAGCTTGACTCCGCCCTCCTGCGTCAGCGCCGCGAACACCGCGATCGAATTGGCCATGATCGCGGGCTGCGCATTCTCGGTCAGCCGAAGCTCGTCGTCCGGCCCGTCGCGCATCAGCCGCGCCAGATTCTGCCCCAGCGCCTCGTCGACCTGCTCGAACACGTCGCGCGCCGCCCGGCTTGCTTCGCTCAGCGCCGCGCCCATGCCGACCGACTGGCTGCCCTGCCCCGGAAATAGGAGTGCGCGCACTATTGGGCGCGGCTCCAGCCGGCCGGCGGTGGCGCGTTCAGCCGCGCTTCGGGGACCAGCCGCCGAAGCTTCTCAGCGAAGCTGCGCAGGCATACTTCGCTGGTACCGAGCGGGCCCGGAACATAAGCCGGGCTCTGCATCCCCGCCTGCACTCGGGCGATCAGCTGCGTGTCCTCGGCATTGACGCGCCGGTTGATCCGCCAGTTGAGGTAGCGCGCGGCCTTCATTTCCCGGCGGCTTGTTTCTGGAATAAAGGCATCGGGCAGCGCGTAGCTGATCTCGCGGATCACGGTTTGCGTCGCCGAAACCGGCAGGAACTGCATGAAATCGACCTGGTCGGGATAGATGTCGAAGGCGACGTTGGGGAACAGCTTGTAATAGAGCCACTTGCGCCGGTGCGACGCCGGCAAATGCGCCGCCTTGGGCAGATACTTCTGGTACGCCCGCTCCGACGGGTTGGCCGACGGCTTCTCGACCAGCTCGCCTTCCATCCGGTCGACGTGGTCCCTGGCTTCGATCCGGTAATTGCGGCCGAACAAGCGCGTCAGCCCCGGGTGCCCGACCGGAATG
>JBPCQE010000164.1:0-26275 GCA_050998435.1 Sphingomicrobium sp.
GGTGTATGTTGAGCGCCCGCCGAAGCGCGAAATGGATCATCCCGGCGGCGACAGTGGCATTGGTAAGCTTGTCGATCAGGATGAAGCCGCCGAGCGCCCGGTTCGGGCTCGTGCCCTCGACCGAAAACGGCTCGAAGACGATGTCGCGGTCGGTGGCGATCTCGGCCACCCCGATCGCGTTCAGGGACAATGACGGCGCCGCCAAATGCTCGAGGCTGTTGACGTTGATCTCATATTTCGGGTGCTGGACGGTCGCGCTGACCGTCTGGGTGCCGAGCTTCAGCCAATAGCCGCGGCCGGGCAGCAGATCGTCCTCGCCCATCCAGACGATCGTCGCCTCGAACTGGTCGGCGGCCTCGGGGGCATCGGCGGACGCCGCGATGACATCGCCGCGCGAACAGTCGACCTCGTCGGCCAAAGTCACTGTCACCGACTGGCCGGCGACCGCCTCGTCCAGGTCGCCGTCCAAGGTGACGATGCGTTCGATCCGGGTGCGGCGGCCCGACGGCAGGATCCGAACCTCGGTTCCCGGGTTCAGGCTCCCCGACGCGATCTGGCCGGCGAAGCCGCGGAAGTTCTGGTCCGGCCGAATGACCCACTGAACCGGCATTCGGAGCGGCTTGGCGGTATCCTCGTCCGCGCCAATTGGAACCGTGTCGAGATGGTCGAGCAAGCTCGGGCCGCCATACCAGGGCATCGCCGCGCTCGACGCGATGACATTGTCGCCCTTCAGGCCGGAAACCGGGATCGAGACCCATTCGGCGATGCCGATGCTGCCGGCGAACAATCGGTAGTCGGCGCCAATCGCGTCGAACGCCGCCCGGTCGTAGTCGACCAGGTCCATCTTGGTGACCGCGAGGGCGAAGCGGCGGATGCCGAGCAGATGCGCGAGATAGCTGTGCCGCCGAGTCTGGGTGAGCACGCCCTTGCGCGCGTCGACGACCAGCACCGCCAGCTCGGCGGTCGAGGCGCCGGTCACCATGTTGCGGGTGTACTGCTCGTGCCCGGGAGTGTCGGCGACGATGAATTTGCGCCGGGCGCTCGCGAAATAGCGGTAGGCGACGTCGATGGTGATGCCCTGCTCGCGCTCGGCCGACAGCCCGTCGACCAGCAAGGCGAAGTCGATTTCGTCATCTTGCGTGCCGACTGTCTTGCTGTCGGCCTCGAGGCTCGCGAGCTGGTCGTCGAAGATCTGCCGGCTGTCGTAGAGCAGGCGCCCGATCAGAGTCGACTTGCCGTCATCGACGCTGCCGCAGGTGATGAAGCGCAGCAGCTCCATCAGAAATAGCCTTCCTGCTTCTTCTTCTCCATGCTTGCGTCGCCAGCGTCGCGGTCGATCGCGCGGCCCTGCCGTTCCGAGCTGCGAGTCTCGATCAAGTCGGCGACGACCTGCTCGACGTTTCCGGCATCGCTCTCGATCGCGCCCGACAGCGGATAGCAGCCGAGCGTCCGGAACCGGATCTTGCGCAACCGCGGCTGCTCGCCGTCCAGCGGCAGCCGCTCGTCGTCGACCAGCAGGATCAGCCCGTCGCGGACGACCGTCGGCCGCTCGGCGGCGAAGTACAGCGGGACCACCTCGATCGCCTCGCGCTGGATATATTGCCAGACGTCGAGCTCGGTCCAGTTGGACAGTGGGAACACCCGGATGCTCTCGCCCTTGTTGGTGCGGACATTGTACAGCGACCACAGCTCGGGCCGCTGGCGCCTGGGGTCCCAGCGGTGGCTGGCGGTCCGGAAGCTGAAGATGCGCTCCTTGGCGCGGCTTTTCTCCTCGTCGCGCCGGGCGCCGCCGAACGCCGCATCGAAACCGTGCTCGTCGAGCGCCTGCTTGAGCCCTTCGGTCTTCCACAGATCGGTGTGCAGCGGGCCGTGGTCGAACGGGTTGATGCCCTGCCGCTCGGCCTCGGGGTTCTTGTGGACGATCAGCCGGATACCGGGGTGCGCCGCGACCTTGTCGCGAAGCGCATACATGTCCTTGAACTTCCAGCCCGTGTCGACGTGCAGCAGCGGGAACGGCGGCGGGCCCGGAAAGAACGCCTTTTTGGCCAGGTGCAGCATCACCGCCGAATCCTTGCCGATCGAGTAGAGCATCACCGGCCGCTCCGCCTCGGCGACGGTCTCGCGCAGGATATGGATGCTCTCGGCCTCGAGCCGGTCGAGATGAGTCAGCGCACGCATGGCGACCCTGATGCCGTTCCTTGGGCCGCGAAGGAAGAGCCGAGCGTTGTCTCAGTTCACTCGTTAGTCAGCTTGGCCACCCCATTCGTCGGCCGAACTCACAGAAGAATTTGGAGAACAAGCCGTGCCTAACCCGTTTCGTCTTTCCGTCGCGCCCCTGATGCTGGTCGCGCTGGCGTCCGCAGCGAGCGCCCAAACCAGCGCCGGCCAGGCGCCCCGCACTCGGGCCCAGGTTACGCAGGGTCTCGACGAGAGGTTCAAGGCGCTGGATTCCAACCGCGACGGAGGCGTCACCAAAAGCGAGATCGAGTCAGCCGCAGCCGGCGCCCGGCAGCAGGCCTCGGCGAGCATCACCAAGCGGGCGGAGGAAGGTTTCGCCAAGCTCGACACCGACAAGAACGGCCAGCTGACCCTGGCCGAGTTCAAGGCGTCGATCCCGCCGGTGCAGACGCGAGCTGCCGACACGGTGCTGCAGCGGCTTGACTCCAACAAGGACGGCAAGGTCACGGTGCAGGAGTTCGGAGCGCCGACCCTGGCGGTGTTCGACCGCTTCGACACCAACCGCGACGGCACGATCAGCGACCAGGAGCGCAACGCCCGGCGACCCGCAGCGCCAACCGGCCGATAAGGCCGCAAACTCGGCTGGCGCGCCGCCCGACAAGCGCCTAACAAGCACCATCCCCGGGGAACCGCGCAAGCGGTTGAGAGGCGGCGCCACGGCCGCGACCCGTCGAACCTGATCCGGCTCAAACCGGCGTAGGGAGGGAGGGCGCGGCCGGCGCCACTCCCTCCGAATGGAGGCTGTTGATGGCGGACGCACCTGCTCGAACCGAGCTCAAAGTTACGACCGGACCGATCCGCGGCAGCCGCAAAGTCTTCGTCGGCGGGCGCCGGGTGGCGATGCGCGCCGTCGATCTCGAGCCGACGTCGGACGAACCGCCGGTCGTGCTCTACGACACCAGTGGGCCGTACACCGACCCCGACGCGCGGATCGACATCATGGCCGGGTTGCCGGAACTTCGAGCGCCGTGGATCCGCGGCCGCGGCGACGTCGAGGAAATCGCCCAGCGCGAGGTCCGCCCCGAGGACAACGGCCAGCTCGGCCCGGACCGCAGCGGCGGGGTGGCGCCCTTCCCCGCCGTCCGCGAGCGGGTGCTCCGCGCCCGCGCCGGCTCAAACGTCACCCAGATGCACTACGCGCGG
Organism: Sphingomicrobium sp.; assembly: GCA_050998435.1. Taxonomy (GTDB): domain Bacteria; phylum Pseudomonadota; class Alphaproteobacteria; order Sphingomonadales; family Sphingomonadaceae; genus Sphingomicrobium. The sequence goes on from JBPCQE010000164.1 coordinate 3,382, forward strand.
AAGGGGATCATCACTCCTGAAATGGAGTATGTGGCGGAGCGGGAAAACCTCGGCCGCGCGCATGCCCTCGCGGAGGCGAGGGATGGCGAAAGCTTCGGCGCCGCGATCCCCGATTTCGTCACTCCCGAGTTCGTCCGCGACGAGGTGGCGCGCGGCCGAGCGATCATCCCCGCCAACATCAACCACCCCGAGACCGAGCCGATGGCGATCGGCCGCAACTTCCTCGTCAAGATCAACGCCAACATCGGCAATTCGGCGGTCGCGTCCGACGTCGCGGCCGAGGTCGACAAGATGGTGTGGTCGATCCGCTGGGGCGCCGACACGGTGATGGACCTCAGCACCGGCCGCAACATCCACGACACCCGCGAATGGCTCATCCGCAACTCGCCCGTCCCGATCGGCACCGTCCCGATCTACCAGGCGCTGGAAAAGGTCGGCGGGGTCGCCGAGGAGCTGACCTGGGAAGTTTATCGCGACACACTCATCGAGCAGGCCGAGCAGGGCGTCGACTATTTCACCATCCACGCCGGGGTGCGCCTTCCCTACGTCCCGATGACCGCCAACCGGGTCACCGGGATCGTCAGCCGCGGCGGCTCGATCATGGCCAAATGGTGCCTCGCCCACCACCGCGAGAGCTTCCTTTACGAGCGCTTCGACGAGATCTGCGCAATCATGAAGGCCTATGACATCGCCTTCTCGCTCGGCGACGGCCTGCGCCCCGGAAGCATCGCCGACGCCAACGACGAAGCCCAGTTCGCCGAGCTCTACACTTTGGGCGAGCTGACCAAAACGGCCTGGGCGCATGACGTCCAGGTGATGATCGAGGGCCCCGGCCACGTGCCGATGCACAAGATCAAGGAGAATATGGACAAGCAGCTGGCCGTGTGCGGCGAGGCGCCCTTCTATACCTTGGGCCCGCTGACCACCGACATCGCGCCGGGCTACGACCACATCACCAGCGGCATCGGAGCGGCGATGATCGGCTGGTTCGGAACCGCGATGCTTTGCTACGTGACCCCCAAAGAGCATCTCGGCCTGCCCGACCGCGACGACGTGAAAGTGGGCGTGGTGACCTACAAGCTCGCCGCCCACGCGGCCGATCTCGCGAAAGGTCACCCCGCCGCGAAACTTCGCGACGACGCGCTGAGCCGCGCCCGCTTTGACTTCCGCTGGCGAGACCAGTTCAACCTGTCGCTGGACCCCGAAACCGCCGAGCAATTCCACGACCAGACCCTCCCCGCCGAAGGCGCCAAGACCGCCCACTTCTGCTCGATGTGCGGCCCCAAATTCTGCTCGATGAAAATCAGCGCCGAAGTCAGGGAGTTCGCGAAAAACAATCCCCACCCCTTTAGGGGCGGGGACGACTCGCCGCAGGCGAGCGAGGGGCGGGGGAGTCCGGACCCGCATGCGCTTGAGGAGGCGGAAGCCGGAATGGCACTGATGAGCGAACGCTACCGCGCTGGCGGCGACCTGTACGTGCCCGCAAAGGAATGAGCGCCGAAGGCGGCTGCCTGTGCGGCGCGATCCGCTACCAAGCCACCGGCCATCCGGTTGCCGCAACCCTGTGCCACTGCGCCGATTGCCGCCGGGCGAGCGGCGGGACCAACGTCGCCTGGGCGGTGTTCGATCGGCAGGCCTTCGAATGGCTGACGGGCGAACCGAGCGAATATAGCTCGTCGCCCGGCATCTATTGGCGATTCTGCGGTGTCTGCGGAAGCCTCGTCGGTTACCGCCGCGACAGCCGGCCCGGCCATATTGACGTCACCACCGCCACGCTCGATCAGCCCGGCGACTACCCGCCCGACGTCGAAATCTGGGTCGGCGAGAAGATCGAGTGGGAAACGCTCCACCCGACCTTGCCGAAGCGCGAACGGAGCAGCCTGAATGAGTGACGCAGCCGCGCCGAAGGCGCGCCATGCTCCCGTCGCGCTGATCGCGCTGATCGCCGCCTGCTCTTCCGAGCCCGCGCCGAGCGATCACAATGCCGCCGCGCCGGCCAACCTCGCTGCACCCGCGCCCGCTTCCGCGACCAACCCCGCCGATCGGGCGGCCCAACCCACCCTAGCGCTTGCCGTCACGGCGAGGGCCTGCGCCTGTTCGACCCGGCAACCGGCACCGCCGGCCCAATGCCGTTCGGCACGGCGCGCCAGGCCGTGCTTGCCGCGCTCGCGTTCCGAGGCGCGCCCGCCGGCACCGGGACGCTCGAGGAATGCGGCGCCGGCCCGCTCGACCAGGCGAGCTGGAACGACGGCCTGACGCTCTACTTCCAGGACTCGAAGTTCGCCGGCTGGGCGCTCGGCGGCGACTCCAAGGGCACGCTCGCCACCGCGTCCGGAATCGGCCCCGGAAGCACCCGCGCCGAGCTCGAAAGCGCCTACGAAGCGAAAGTGTTCGAATCCACCCTCGGCACCGAGTTCGCCGCCGGCGATCTCTTCGGAATCCTCGACGGCAAGGGCGCCGGCGCCAAGGTCACCCATTTGTGGGCCGGCACCAGCTGCAACATGCGTTAGCGGTGGGCGGGTCAATTACGGGTCAAAGTGCGATCACACGGCCCTCGGCCGGCCCAACCGAACCGGGGCCTCGACCAGCGCATGCAGGAACCGCGACCGGTCGGCCTTGGCGAACGGCGCCGGGCCGCCGACGACATCGCCCCGCCGCGGAGGTCGGCCATGATCGCCCGCGTCGCGCCCACCCGAAACTATCCTGGCAGAGCGGCCGTTCGGAAAGGATGAAGCATATCCTCTCCGCAACGGCTCTCCTGCTCTGCCATTCCGCTTGTTCGCCGGAGCCGGCGGAGGCGCCGGACTTGGCGCCCAGTACCGCGAAGGAACGCACGCCGCCGACCGCGGCCCCGCCGTCGCCCGCCCCCTCACCCGCTCCATCGCTGCCCGCCGGCGCACCGCCCGACCGCAACGTGCTGACCCTCGAGGGGCTCGGCGCGCTCAGGATCGGGCGAGCGGTGCCCGCGGGGAGCGGCTGGGCCGAGCGGGGGGCGCAGAACTCAGATACGTGCCGCGCGGTCGGCTCGCCCGACTTTCCCGGCGTTTATGCCATCGTCGAGGGCGGCAAGGTGCGCCGAATCACAATCGGCCAGCGATCGAACGTGAAACTGATCGAGGGCATCGGTACCGGTTCCACCGAGGCCGAGGCGCGCGCCGCCTTCCCCGGCTTCCGCCAAGCCCCGCACAAATATGTCGATCCGCCCGCCAAATATCTGACCGCGCCCAACGCGGCGGGCGGCGATCCGGCGCTGCGTTTCGAAATCGGCGCGGACGCTAGGGTCAGCCTGATTCACGCCGGCACCATGCCGGTGCTCGGCTATGTCGAGGGCTGTGCCTAAGGTTCAGGGGTGACGAAGCCGGAGTTGGCGTACCAACGCCTCGTCCAGCGCCTGCAGGAACCGCGAGCGGTCGGCCTTTGCGAACGGCGCCGGGCCGCCGGTCACTCCGGCCCCCGCGCGCAGATCGGCCATGATTGCTCGCGTGGCGATGGCAGCGCCGATGCTCGCGCTCGTGAACGGCTTGCCGTTGTGGCCCAGCACCGTCGCGCCCGCCTTCAGGCAGCGGTCGGCAAGGAGGATGTCGCCGGTGATCACCACCGTCCTTGCGTCGGCCGTTTCCGCAATCCAGTCGTCGGCGGCGTCGAACCCGTCGGACACCAGCACCCGCTCGACCAGCGGATGATCGGGCACTCGGAGCGGTGAGTTGCTCACCACCTTGACCGCCACCTCGCGGCGGAAGGCGACCTTGTACACCTGCTCCTTCACCGGGCAGGCGTCGGCGTCGACCAGGATTCGCAGCACCGTCATGACCGCGGCGCCTAGCACGAAAACGCAGCTGCGGCGGGGCGTGCCCGTGCGCCGTACGCCAGCCTGCCGCCGAGGGCGCGCTCTTATTCGGTGAGCCGTGCCTCAAGCGCTCCGAAGCTCGCAACGCCCGCGGCCCCCCTTCGTTGGTTTAGTGAAGGCGCGGTTTTTCCGCGTCCTTGCGCGCCGCCGCGCTTCGTGAGCGCCGACCCCGCGCACCGCACTCACCGCACCAAAAAGGAGGCATCGTACGATGACCACTACAACCCAGACCCGCCCCCCTAGCCCTGATGTCGTCGGCAAGAACGAGACCCGTCAGATGATCGCGTCCGACAAGGTCGAAGGCACCAGCGTCTTTGATTCGAAGGGAGAGAAGCTCGGCACCGTCCGCAAGGTAATGATCGGCAAATATGACGGCCAGGTCCGCTATGTCGTCATGGGCTGCGGCGGCCTGTTCGGATTCGGCGAGGACAATTTCCCCCTGCCGTGGGACGGCCTCGACTATGACACCCAGCTCGACGGCTACAAGCTGAAGGGCGTGTCCCAGGAGGATTTCCAGAGGGATAAGGCGCCGAGCTACGGCCGCGACGAGCAGCCGAACTGGTCGGAAGATTATGACCGGACGATCCGGCTCTATTACATCCGCACCGCCTAACCGGCGGACGATCCGGCTGATTTCTCGTCGGCCAAGGGAGGGCGGCCCATTCGGCCGCCCTTTCGTTGCGTCCGCCCGCGGCGACCGAGGCGTCGGCGGCGATTCCGTTCGGCCCCGCGCCGATATATATTGCTACGCGCGCACCGACGAAGGCGGCCCGGCAGCTCGCCCCTAGCCCCTCCACCCCCACGGCAGCGGCGGCGGGGGCACCGGCCGGTTCAGGTCGAACTCGGCGCGGAAATGACGCGCCGCGGGTCCGGAGGGGCGGCGCAGCTCATAGGCGAACGTCCGGTCCGTGACCTCTATCGCCCAGACGTTGGTGACCGACCGATCCAGCTTGTTTGCCCGGAATACGGCGATCGACTCCGCGTCGACCGGGAATTCCTGCCTCGTCGCCGTGCCCAGTCCTGCCGTGTGGCCGCCGTACATCGTCACCGCGTCGGGGGCGCCGTCCTTGTGCCGGTGGTCGTGCTTGAGCCTGAGGCCGCTTGGAGTCCGGGAAATGATCCAGGTCCGGGAGCGGTCGTCGCCGACGTGGAAGGGGATGCGCACCTCGTTCGGCCCGCAGCGCGCGACGTGCATCACCAGCGGTTTGCCGGCCATCTCGGCATCGGCGGGATCGCTCGTCACCAGCCGTCCGGCGAACGCCTTGCCGCACAGCGCCGCGAGCCGGGCAAGGAACTGCGCCTGCTGGTGACGCTTGGGCAAAGTCGAGCAGCCGGCCGCTACCAAAGCCCCAATCGTCAGCACGCCGACGAGACGCGAAACGCCCATTCCCTCAGCTCTTGAAGTTGTCGAGCCCGCGGACGACTCCTTCCTTGGTCGACGGGTTGGACGCGTTCTGCTTCTTGCCCTTGTCGGCCTTGGGCTTGCGGATTTCCTTGCTCGATCGTTTCTGGCCCTTGGCCATGGTCACTCTCCCGGGCTTGAGCGGCGCGAAACGCGACCGCGGCGCCGGGTTATAGACGGAGCGCGGCGCTTTCCCAATCGGTGGATGTGAAAACAGGCGCCCGCCTGCCGGCGGACGCCCGTCTTCAACGCGTGCTCTCGTTGACTTAGTTGGCGCTGTTGCCGTCGGCGTCGGCGCCATCGCGGGTCGCGTCGGCATTCTCTTCGCCGGCTTCGCGGGTCGCGTCCGCCTTGTTCTCGAGGGCGTCTTCGGTTCCCTCGTTGGCGGTCTCGTCGGCCATTTCCTCGAGGTTATCGGCGGTCATCTCGGCATTGGCCTCGATGTTGTCGGCGGTCTGCTCCTGCGGGCTCTGGTTGCAGGCGGCAAGACCGGCGAGGCCGACGGAGATGGCAAGCGTGGAGGTGATTTTCATGAATATTCCCCTGGTTGTGAAAAACAGCCGCTACATAGCGCACAAACCGTAGCGATGGTTCCGACTGCGTAACAGCGCAATCTTTTCAGAATGCGCGGTACACCTAGCGCGGAGCTCCGGTCGAAACGCCGCTGCGCCTGTCCCCCGCGACCCGGCGGCCGTGAATCCACGACGAGTTATGGCCGAGCGTGATCATCGGTTCGAAGCCCTGGCGTCGGTCGGCCGCAATCGGGGCGCCGCCGAGGTCGTCGAGAACGTAGAAACGGTGGCCGAGCCGGACGAGGAGCGCGGTGATCGGCCCGCCGACCTTGTCGCGGCCCATGGTCAGATACAGGTCGCGGGTCGGGAAACCGAGGGTCCGAAGCGCCTGCATCTTGACGATCGCCCGGTCTTCCATATCGCCCGCGCCGTGCTGGAGAGTCTCGGCGGCGCTCGCCCAATAATCGTGAAGACCCCATTCCGTCGCGTCGGAAATCCAGCGAATGTTGCGGGTCACCGCCGCCTGGACGTAGGCCATCTGCTGCTCGCGGGCGAGGCCTCGGCCCGGGGCCACAAGCCGCTGCATCGAGGGCAAAAAGGAAGCGTCGCGAGCCGCGCGTCGCCAGCCGGCCGAGTAGCGGTCGGCGCGAACCGGAATTGCGACGGTTCCGAACAGGTCTGGGGAAACCGGCGCACTGTGGCCGGTGACGACGATCGGGTTCCACCTCGCGTAGATATCGCTGACCTGAGCCCGGGCCTGGCCCGCCAGCAGGGCGACGCACCCCGCGAGCCCGGCGCTTCCAAGCACCGCTCGAAACAGCCGCAAATGTGGCATTTTCCTCCCTCTCGGCTCAATGCCGCTCCCCAAGCCGAAAAGGGAACACGCCAACGAGCAGTTCGGAAGGCTGACGTAAATCAATAATTAACCGTCAACGGCAAGCCGTCACGGCCCCGGGACGAACCGAGTGGATTGTCTATCTTTTATTGAGCGCCTTGACGGCGGCGAGGGTTTTTCCAACGTGTCCGGACCACTCGAGCTCGGAATGGACGAAGGCGACGCGGCCATTGCGATCAATCACATAGCTGGTTCTGTTGGACATGGTTGTGAGCTTTCCGACGATCGGCATGGCGACGTCATAAGCCTTGATTGTCGCCGCGGTCGCGGTCGCCACCGGAAAGGCGTTGCGGCACTCCTCGACCGAAAAGCGCTTCAATGTCGGCAGGTCGTCGGCCGACATTCCGATCACCCGAGCGCCGGCCTTGCGAAACTCGCCGCGGGCCTCGCTGAACGCGCGCGCCTCGAGCGTGCAGCCCTTGGTGAACGCCTTGGGGTAGAAATAGAGCACCACCGGCCCCTTGCGCAGCTCGCGCCTCAGGTTCAGCTGGAACGGCTTGCCGGCCATTGCGCCGGTGGTGACGAAATTCGGGGCCTTGGCTCCGACCGGCAGGGCGGCCAAGGCCGGCGTTGCCATCGTGATTGCAACGATCAGTCCCAACAGTTTGCGCATTGCCTGACTCCTTCGATGCGAGGATAGCGGCAGCGAAGGCGAACCCGCAACCGCGGTGACCGCGAACGGTTGAGCCGCTGGACCGAACAATAAAGGGAGGGTCATGCGAACGCCCGGATTGGTCATTGCAACGATTGTCATCGGGGCCTGCACGCCCCCCGAATCGCCGGAATCGAACGCGCCTGCAGAACCCGAAGCCGCGCGGGGCTGGGACTTGCAGTCGAGCGGCGAGGGCGTGGCGCTGGCGCTGGGGTCGGCGACGGGAGCGACCGCCATTCGTTTATTCTGCCCGGCGGGCAAGAACGAGTTGATGGTCAATGTGCCGGCGTTCGATCCGGTCGGAAGCGAGGAGCGGCTGTCGTTCGGAAGCGGCGGCAACGCGGTGGCGCTGGTCGCCGACCCGCGCGGCGACGCCCAGCGCGGCGGGGTCACCGGCTCCGGGCCGGTGCCGGACGATTTGAAAGGACTGGTCGGCGGCCCGATCTCGGCGAGCTACGGAGCGCAGCGCAGCGGACCCCACGCCGCGCCGCCGGCCGATTCCTCGCGCGCGTTCGTCACGGCTTGCTTCGAGCATTCCAGCGCCGCGCTGCAGGCCGCGTCGAAGCCAAATGCAGCGACCAGCCCGTGCCTCGTCCAGGACGGCCAGCTGCTTCGGATATCGCCGTTGAAGGCGATCGGCACCGAACCTTTTTGGGGAGCGCGGATCGAGGGGCGCTGCGTGACCTATTCGCACCCCGAGGACCAGCAGGGAACTCGGGTTTGGACCCGGGTCACTCCGGGGCCGGAAGGCGGAATCTGGGTCGGGACGCTGGGCGGCAAGCCATTCGTGCTGCGCACCCGGCCGCAGCCGGATTGCTCGGACGGGATGTCGGACAATCGCTACCCGATCGCAGTGACTCTGACCGTCGGGGGCGAGGAGCGGACCGGCTGCGCCGAGCCGCTGTAGTTTTTGGAGAGGGAAAAGGGGCTGGCCCGTTCGAACGCTTAGCGGTCGGAAGCGAGCCAGCCGGTCAGGACGTAGAGCAGGATCATCACCGGTCCGGTGATCAGGGTCGCGACGACCAGTCCGAGGCGGATGACGAGGGCGTCGACGCCGGTCCAGTCGGCGAGGCCGGCGGCGACTCCCATCACCTTGCCCTGCTCGCGGTTGAGAAGAAAACGCTGGTTCATTTGAACTTGTCCTTTGTGAGGGCAGGTTAGGCGATCGGCAAGGCACTGGTCGCCGAGCTGACGAACACCAGCGAGGTGATGATGGCGGCCGCGAAAGCCGTGGCGGTCTGGCGGATCGAATTGGTCATTTGGATACTCCCGTTTGTGCGCGCGGATCCGGAATTGGGTCCACGCCAACGTCATTGCAGGAAGCGTGCCAAAATGATAAAAGTGCTGTGTTTTCAATGAACGACGCGGCGGGGTGGCGAGAATTGCTGGGCCGTTGCGCTACAGCTTGGTGAAATTTCCTACCCGTTGACGATCACGCCGCCGTTCGGGTGCAGCGTCTGCCCGGTCATGTAGCTCGAGTCTTCGCAGGCGAGGAACAGGAACGCCGGAGCGACCTCGTTGGGCTGGCCGGGCCGGCCCATCGGCGTGTCCTTGCCAAACTCCTTCATGTCTTCCGGAGGCTTGCCGCCCATCGGGTTGAGCGGCGTCCAGATCGGCCCCGGGGCGACCGCGTTGACCCGGATGCCGTCCTTGACGAGGTTCTGCGACAGTGAGCGGGTGAAGGCAGTGATCGCGCCCTTGGTCGCGCTGTAGTCGAGCAAGTCGTCCGAGCCCTTGTACATCGTTACCGACGTGCAGTTGATGATCGCGGCGTTCTTCTTGAGGTGCGGGCGGGCGGCCTGGGTCATGAAGAACATGCCGAAGATGTTGGTCTGGAACGTCCGCTTCAGCTGCTCCTCGGTGATGTCGCGGATGTCCTTGTCCGGGTGCTGCTCGCCGGCATTGTTGACCAGAATGTCGAGCCGGCCGAGCTTCTGCACGGCCTGGGCGACCGCCCGGTCGCAGAAGCTCTTGTTGCCGATGTCGCCGGCAATCGCGATCGCCTTGCGGCCTTCCTTTTCGACGATCTGCTGAGTCTTTTTGGCGTCGTCGTGCTCGCACAGATAGAGGATGGCGATGTCGGCGCCTTCGCGCGCGAACAAGGCCGCGACCGCCCGGCCGATGCCGCTGTCGGCGCCGGTGATCAGGGCGACCTTGCCTTTCAAGCGACCCGATCCCGGGTAGCGCGGCTCCCAGTCGGGCTTGGGCTTCAACTCGCTTTCGTGACCGGGCAGCGCGTCTTCGTGGATCATCGGCTCGATCAGGTCGGACATCGCTTCAGGTCCTGAGCGCACCGGCGGGAATGGCCTCGGGCCGGTCGTTTGAAACGGAGCCGGGGGCCGCTACCTTCCGGCATTCAGCCGAAAGCCGCGGGAAATCGAGGTCGCTGTTGGCGAGCAACGCGTCGCCGGTGGCGGCCGAACAGGCGGCCTCGCTGGAATAATGGGTAGGAACCGTGGCCACGGGAGTGCAGGCCGCCGACGCGTCGGCGCAGCCGAAGATCGCGATGATGAAATAGCTCGTCATGGTGCCCGCCCTCGAATTCGACCAAGTGACTGGCGTAACAGCCGAAAAAACTCGTGGTTCCATCACGAGGGCCATTTAGGTTTGCTCGCCGCGACGCGGCTTCCTACCTAGGCGCAATGCGGGATACGGCGGCAGTCCAGGGGCAGGTGCGCGGCGGCGTGGGCACTTTGCTGCGCTTCCTGCCGATGCTGTGGCCGAAGGGCGAGGGCGAGCTCAAGGCGCGGGTGATCGGCGCGTTGCTGCTGGTCCTGGCCGGCAAGGCGGCGGTGCTGCTGATGCCGTTCGCCTACAAGGCGATCGTCGACCAGATGTCGGGCGGTGCCGTCGCCTTCGGAGTCGTCGCCGGGCTGGTCGTCGCCTACAGCGTCGCGCGCTTCGCCGGGGTGCTCGCCGACAATTTGCGCAACGCCTTGTTCGAGAAGGTCGGGCAGCGGGCCGCCCGCAAGCTCGCCGGCCGGGTGTTCCGCCACGTCCACGATCTGTCGCTTCGATTCCATCTCGAGCGGCGCACCGGAAGCCTGACCAAGATCGTCGAGCGCGGCACCAAGAGCATCGACATGATGCTTTATTTCCTGCTGTTCAACATCGCCCCGACGGTCATCGAGCTGGCCGCGATCTGCGTCATCTTCTTCGTCAAGTTCGGCCCCGGCCTGGTGGCGGCGACGCTGGCGATGGTCGCGGTCTATATCGTCTTTACGCGCATCGTCACCGACTGGCGGGCGCGGGTGCAGCGCGAGATGAACGAGGTCGACAACCGCGCCATCGGCCGGGCGGTCGATTCGCTGCTGAATTACGAGACGGTCAAATATTTCGGCGCCGAGGAGCGCGAGGCGAAGCGCTACGACGACGCGATCGGCGCCTACGCCGACGCCGCGACCAAGAACGAGACCTCGCTCGCCTGGCTCAATATCGGCCAGTCGCTGATCACCAATCTGATGATGGCCGGGGCGATGATCTTCACCGTTTGGGGCTGGAGCCAGGGCCGCTTCACGCCCGGCGACGTGGTGCTGGTCAATGCGCTTCTGATGCAGCTGTTCCGGCCGCTGGACATGCTCGGCTGGGTCTATCGCTCGATCCGCCAGGGGCTGATCGACATGGAAGCGATGTTCGAGCTGATGGACACTCCGGCCGAGGTCGTCGACCAGCCCGGAGCACCGCCGCTCAGAGTCACGAACGGTCATGTGCGGTTCGAGAACGTGCGCTTCGGCTACGAGCCCGGGCGCGAGATATTGAAAGGCCTCGACCTCGACGTCCCGCCGGGCAAGACGGTGGCCGTGGTCGGCCCGTCGGGAGCCGGCAAGTCGACCCTCGCCCGATTGCTCTACCGATTCTACGACCCGACCGCCGGGCGAATCACCATCGACGGGCAGGACATCGCGCGGGTCCGGCAATCCACCCTAAGAGCCGCGATCGGCATCGTCCCGCAGGACACGGTGCTGTTCAACGACACCATCGAGTACAACATCGGCTACGGCCGCGATGGCGCCGGCCGGCCGGAGGTCGACGAGGCGGCTAAAGGAGCGGCGATCGACGGCTTCATCGCCGCGCTTCCCGACGGCTACGATTCGATGGTCGGGGAGCGCGGGCTCAAGCTGTCGGGCGGCGAAAAGCAGCGCGTTGCGATCGCCCGGACGCTGGTCAAGGACCCGCCGATCCTGGTGCTCGACGAGGCGACATCCGCGCTCGACAGCCGAACCGAGCAGGCGATCCAGGACACCCTCGACCGCGTCGCGCAGAGCCGGACGACGATCGTCATCGCCCATCGCCTGTCGACGGTGGTCGGCGCCGACCAGATCGTCGTCCTCGACAACGGCCGGGTCGCCGAGCGCGGCACCCATGAAGAGCTGCTCGAGGCGAACGGGCTCTATGCCGAGCTGTGGTACCGCCAGGCCGCCGAGCGCGACGTCGAGGAAGCGGCGGAAGCGGCCGAATGAGCGAGAGCCCCGAGGCCATCCTCAAGCGCGTGTTCGGCTTCACCGAGTTCCGCGGTGTGCAGAGCCAAGTGGTCGAGCGGGTGATGGCCGGGCTGCCGACGCTGGCGGTGATGCCGACCGGGGCGGGCAAGTCGCTGTGCTACCAGTTGCCGGCGCTGGCGCGCGACGCCACCGCGCTGGTCATCTCGCCGCTGATCGCGCTGATGCACGACCAGATCCGGTCGGCCGACACGATGGGCATCCGGGCGGCGTCGCTGACATCCGCGGACTCGGACCGGGAGCGGACACAGCAACGGTTTCGTTCGGGCGAGCTCGACCTGCTCTATGTCGCTCCCGAGCGCGCGACGACCGGGGGGTTTGAGCGGCTGCTCGACGGCGCTCCGCTGGCGCTGATCGCGATCGACGAGGCGCATTGCGTCAGCGAATGGGGGCACGATTTCCGGCCCGACTACCGGCTGTTGCGGCCGCTGCTCGACGCCCGGCCCGACGTTCCGCGGTTGGCGCTGACCGCGACCGCCGACGCTCGCACCCGCGCCGACATCCTCGCCCAGCTTGGCATCCCCGAGGAAGGCCTGGTGATCGCCGGCTTCGACCGGCCCAACATCCGCTACCACGTCCGCCCGCGCGACGGCATCGGCGGCCAGCTCAAGCAGCTGCTCGCCGACCAGCCGGGCCCGGGAATCGTCTACGCGCCGAGCCGCGACAAGGCGGAGAAGCTGGCCGAGCAGCTCGCCGCGACGAGCCGGCCGACGCTGCCCTACCACGCCGGGCTCGAAGCTCCGGTCCGGGCGCGCAACCAGGCCGCCTTCGTTCGGTCCGAAGAGATGGTGATGGTCGCGACCGTCGCCTTCGGGATGGGCATCGACAAGCCCGACGTCCGCTTCGTCGCTCACGCGGGAATCCCCAAGTCGATCGAGGCCTTCTACCAAGAGACCGGCCGCGCCGGGCGCGACGGCGAGCCGGCCGAGGCCTGGCTGTTCTGGGGCGCAGAAGATTTCGCCACCGCGCGACGTCGCATCGAGATCGAGGTCGAAGCAGCGCGGCGGCCGGCCGAGCGCGAGCGGCTGAACGCGCTGGCCGCATTCGTCGAGGCATCGGGCTGCCGCCGCGCAATCCTGCTGCGCCACTTCGGCGAGCAGCCGCCCGAGGCCTGCGGCAATTGCGACAATTGCCTCGACCCGCCGGCGACCATCGACGCGACCGAAGTCGCCCGCAAGCTGCTGTCGGCGGCGTTCCGGACCGAGATGCGCTTCGGGGTCGCCCATCTGGCCGAGGTGCTGGCCGGCAACGACAGCGAGAAAGTGCGCGGCTTCGGCCACCACCGATTGTCGGTGTTCGGGATCGCCGCGCCCGACGAGCTGGCGCTGGTGCGGCCGGTAGCTCGAGCGCTGATCGCCCGCGATGCGTTGCGCGCCGACGCTTACGGCGGGCTGTCGTTCGGACTGGCGGCCAAGCCGATCCTCAAGGGCGAAGAAACTCTGACGATCGCGGTGCCGCCGGCGAAGCGCAAGCGCTCGCGCAGCCGCTTCGAGGGCCCGGCTGACCCGATGTTCGAGGCGTTGCGGGCGGTCCGCCGCGACCTCGCCGCCGCGGCCGGGGTGCCGCCCTATGTCGTGTTCCACGATTCGACGCTGCGCGGGATCGCCGAGGCGCAGCCGCGCACGCTGGCCGAGCTGTCGCGAATCCAGGGCGTGGGCGAGGCGAAGCTGGTGCGCTATGGGGAGGCGATGCTCGCCGCGGTCGCGGCCCATGAGCAGTCGAAAGAGGAGACGTCCGATGTTGCGCCAGCTTGACGACCGGACGCTGGTCAGCGGGCAGATCGCGCCCGACGACGTCGCCGGGCTTGGCGGCCAGGGCGTCCCCATGATCGTCAACAACCGGCCCGACGACGAAGACCCGGGCCAGCCGCTCGGCGCCGCCATCGAGGCGGCGGCTAAAGCAGCGGGCATCGAATATCGCCATCTTCCGATCGCCCGCGGCATCGGCCCGGCCGACGTCGACGAAATCCAGGAAGCAATCCGCGACTGCGGCGACGGCAAGCTGTTGCTGTACTGCCGGGAGGGACACCGCTCGGCGCTGGCCTGGGCGGTCGCCCGAGCCGAGGACGGAGTCCCGCGCGACGAGCTCGAGCGGCTGGCGGCCAAGGCCGGCGTCGACCTCAGCTCCGTGGATCATCTGCTCTAGAGCAGCCCTTCCTCGGCGAGCACGGCAGCCGCCGACTGATACTGCTCTTCGACCACCATCAGCCGGATCGGAATGATCGAGCCGAGGCCGATATAGTTCATGCCTTCGTCGAACAGCATCACCTCGAGACCCTCGGCCTCGAGCAGCAGGCGCGCGAGGTCGGCCTCGACCTTGGTCTGGAAGCGAGCCAGCTCGACGAGGGCCACTATCTCGGCGCCATTACCAGGGGAACACGTCGCCGGCGGCGATTTCCTGCGGGCGCGGCACTCGGCCGAGGATCGCGTTGCGGTGCGGGAAGCGGGCGAATCGCTCGATGACGTCGTGGTGCTTCTTCGCGTAGCCGAGGAGAAAGTCATCGCCGAGCGCGGTGAACAGGATGAGCGAGCGCCGCTGGTCGGCCAAGTCCTCGCTGTGCTGGAACGGCATGTAGAGAACTGCGCGCTCGTTCGGCTTGAGCTGGTCGTCGAAGCCGCGATCGACGGCGGCGCCGGCGATGGCCAGCCCCAGATGGTCGGTCGCGAACTGCTCGGCGTGGCCGCGGAACATGTTGCGCGGAAACTGGTCGAACAGGACCACCCCGGCGAGAGCGGTCAGCGGATCATCGAGGAAGCTGGCGACCGGCAGCTCGCGCCTTGTCGACCACAGCTTGAGGAAGCGGCGGCGGATCTCGCCGTCGAGCTCGGGATCGGCCTTCCACCAGCGCTCCGGCTCGAGCCCGAACCAGAATTTGAGGACCTCGCCGCGCCAGTCGGCGCTCGAGCGCCGGTCGGTCAAGCGGCGGTGCCGCCGACGGTCAGGCCGTCGATCAGCAGCGTCGGCTGACCGACTCCGGCGGGGACCGTCTGGCCGCCCTTGCCGCAAGTGCCGACGCCTTCATCGAGCGCGAAATCGTTGCCGACGCCCTTGACCCGGGTCAGCACGGTCGGTCCGTCGCCGATCAGAGCCGCGCCCTTGATCGGTGCGCCGATGCGGCCGTTCTCGATCTTGTAGGCCTCGGTGCAGGAGAAGACGAACTTGCCGTTGGTGATGTCGACCTGACCGCCGCCGAAGCTCTTGGCGTAAATTCCATTGGGAACGCGCTCGATGAGCTCGGCGGGATCGTCGCGGCCGCCGAGCATGAAGGTGTTGGTCATGCGCGGCATCGGCGCGTGGGCGAAGCTCTCGCGCCGCCCGTTGCCGGTCGGCTCCATGCCCATCAGCCGGGCGTTCAGCCGGTCCTGCAGATAGCCCTTCAATATGCCGTCCTCGATCAGCACCGTCCGGCCGGTCGGGGTGCCCTCGTCGTCAATGGTCAGCGAGCCGCGGCGATCCGGAATCGAGCCCTCGTCGATGACCGTCACTCCAGGCGCACCGACGCGCTCGCCGATGCGGCCCGAAAATGCCGACGTGCCTTTGCGGTTGAAGTCGCCCTCGAGCCCGTGGCCGATGGCTTCGTGAAGCAGCACCCCGGCCCAGCCGGAGCCCATCACTACCGGCATCTCGCCGGCCGGGGCGGCAACCGACTCCAGGTTCACAAGCGCCTGCGCCAGGGCGATGTCGATCACCCGGTTCCACTGGTCGGGCTCGAACAGCCGGCCGTAGAGATAACGGCCGCCGATCCCGTGGTAGCCGGTCTCGCGTCGGTCGCCGTCCTGGGCGACGATCTGGACGTTGAGGCGCACCATCGGCCGGACGTCGGCGGCGACGAAACCGTCGGCCCGGACGATCTCGATCGCGCTCCAGCTGCCGGCCATCGACACGCTGACCTGCGCGACCCTTGGGTCCCGCGCTCGGGCGGCGGCGTCGATCTGCTGGCAAAGGGCAACCTTCTCAGCGAACGGGATCGCCGACAGCGGATCGTCCGAGCCGTACATCGACTGGTTGGTGCGTTGCGGCGGCGGCGCGGAAGCGGCGGTCGCGGGGTCGAGCAATCGCATGGTCGCCGCGGCCCGCTCGATCGCCGCCGAGCTGATCTCGTTGGCATGGGCGAAGGCGGTGGTCTCGCCGGCGACCCCGCGCAGACCGAAGCCCGACGAGGTGTGATAGTCGGCGGTCTTCAGCCGCCCGTCGTCGAAGCCGAACGCCTCGCTGGCGCAGTACTGAAGGTAGAGCTCGCCGTCGTCGCAGCCGGCCAGGTGCCGCGAGGTCAGGCGCCTGGCCTCGTCGGGATCGAGCATTCCCTCGCGGTAGAGGAATCGGCGCGGATCGGCGGCGGTCATGGCTTGTCCGCCGGCCCGCCTTCGAGCACGAAGCGGCGGTCGCAATAGCCGCACTCGACGAAACCGCTGTCCGGCTCGATCCGCAGGAACACGCGCGGGTGGCCGAGCGCGGCCGGGATTTCCCCCGAGCCGTCGCAGGCGACTTGCACGCTCTTCACTAAGACGGTCTCGGGCGGCGGGATCGGCATCGCACCGGCCCTAGCAACCGGCACCTTTCGCTTCAATGACGAGCAGCGCCCTTACGGATATTGCACCTCGACGGTGAAAGTCCCGACGTACAGGCCCTCGACCTGGTTGGCGTTGACATTGAGCGTCCCGCCGACCTTGAAACGTGAACGCCTCTTGCGCGGCGACCGTCCGCCGTGAATTGCCGGACAGGGTCCAGTTCGAGACCGTCATCGTCTCCGGGCCGTCGACCCGGGTGACCGTGATCGGATTGCGCGGAATTCGGATGATCACCACCGCCTTGATCGGCGAGACCGCTTCGAACAGAGCCGCGTAATGCAAGCCGCCGGCGTCGAGCACGCCACCGGTGGTCGTCATCCCGTCGGTGTTGGGGTCGACGATGGCGGTGCCGGCGGTGGTCACGGAGAGGTAGCCGAAGTTGAGGTCCTCGAGCTTGCGAACGCTGGCCGGCGGGGCGATCACCACGCCCGCGACGGCATTCCTGTCGGGCGCGACCGGCGCCGCATGCGCGGGCGCAGACGCGAGAAGCGCCGCGAGGCCGATAAACAGGCCGCGAAGGTGCGAAATGGCCGACATGTCGACGGCTTGCGTATGCGGTTAACATCAAGATCAATGTAGCGGGCATGGTAAACGGCGCGTTTATCGGGGGCTCCCTTGTCGCTGGTGGGGCCGGTGCCTATGCGCATCGCAATGAGCGCCGCCGAGCCCGCCATCCGCATTGAATCGCTGTCGAAAACCTATGCCGGCAAAGGAGCCCCGCCCAAGGTGGCGCTCGACGACGTCAGCTTCGATGTTCCGCGCGGGCAGATCTTCGGGCTGCTCGGTCCCAACGGAGCCGGCAAGTCGACTCTAATCAACATCCTTGCCGGGCTGGTAACGAAGAGCCAGGGCCGGGTGACGATCTGGGGCTTCGACATCGACCAGCACCCGCGCAACGCCAAGCGCTCGATCGGCATCGTCCCGCAGGAAATCCTGTTCGACCCGTTCTTCTCGCCCCGCGAGGCACTCGAGATCCAGGCGGGGCTGTACGGCATCCGGCCGGAGCAACGGCAGACGGACGCCTTGCTCACGGCGATGCACCTGACCGACAAGGCAGACGCCTATGCGCGCACCCTGTCGGGCGGAATGAAGCGGCGGCTGCTGGTCGCCAAGGCGATGGTCCATTCGCCGCCGATCCTGGTGCTCGACGAGCCGACCGCCGGCGTCGACATCGAGCTTCGCAAGGAGCTGTGGAATTATGTCCGAATGCTCAACGGCAAGGGCGTGACGGTGGTTCTGACCACCCACTATCTCGAGGAAGCCGAGCAGCTTTGCGACCGGATCGCGATCATCCACCGCGGCAAGGTGGTCGCCAACGAGCCGACCCGCGAGCTGATCGCCAAGGCCCAGGAGAAATCGGTGGTCGTGACCTTCGATCAGGATCTCGCCGCGGTGCCGACCGCGCCGTGCTTCGAGAATATCGCTTTGGTCGACGAGCGGACGCTCGAGATCCGCTACCGCAAGGACCAGGTCAATGCCGGCCAGGTGCTCGCCGCGCTAGCCGCCGACGGCCTGGCGATCGTCGACGTCTCGACCAAGGACCCGGACCTGGAGGACGTGTTCTTGAGTTTGGTCTCCGAAGACCAAGCCGCATGAGCAAATCGCGGGACGTGCTCATCGTCGGCTCGGGGGCGGCCGGGCTGACGGCTGCGCTCAACCTCGCCGAGACGCGCAAGGTCGCGGTGATCGCCAAAGGCGCGCTCGGCGAGGGAGCGACCGGCTGGGCGCAGGGCGGAATCGCCGCGGTGCTCGAGGAGGGCGACAGCTTCGATGCCCACGTCCGCGACACGATCACCGCCGGCGCCGGGCTCAACGACGAGAAAGTCGTCGAGCATGTCGTCGAAGCCGCGCCGCGGGCGATCGAGCGGCTGGCGCAGCTCGGGGTGCCGTTTGCGGCCGGGTCGGGCGGCGAGCGCTGGCATTTGACCCGCGAAGGCGGCCACAGCCACCGCCGGATCGTCCATGTCGCCGACGCGACCGGCTATGCGGTGCAGCAGGCGCTCGAAACCGCCGCCGCCCGGCATCCGAACATCGAGCTGGTTCCCGACATGGTGGCGATCGACCTGATCACCGGCCGGCACGCAACGAGTTTCTCAACCAGCGGCGCGATCCACGGGCTTTACGCGTACAACCGCAAGTCCCGGCGGGTCGAGGCGCTGAGCGCTCGGGCGACCATCCTCGCCACCGGCGGGGCGGGGCGCGCCTACCTCTATTCGACCGCTCCGCGCGGTGCGACCGGGGACGGCATCGCGATGGCGTGGCGCGCCGGCTGCCGAGTCTCCAACATGGAGTTCATGCAGTTCCACCCGACCTGCCTGTACAATCTCGAGGTCAAGAACTTCCTGATCACCGAGGCGGTCCGCGGCGAAGGCGGCCATCTGAAGCTTCCGCCCGGGGTCAAGGGCGGCGGGACACGCTTCATGGAACGCTTCGACGAGCGCGCCGAGCTCGCCCCGAGGGACATCGTCGCGCGCGCCATCGACCATGAGATCAAGCGGCTCGGGCTCGACTATGTCCACCTCGACATCTCGCACCGCGACGCCGACTTCGTGAAGGCCCATTTCCCCAACATCCACGAGCGGCTGCTCGGCCTCGGAATCGACATGACGGCCGAGCCGATCCCGGTGGTCCCGGCGCAGCATTATACGTGCGGCGGAGTGGTCGTGGACCTCGACGGCCGGACCGACGCGCCCGGTCTCTATGCCGCCGGCGAGGTCACCCAGTCGGGCTTGCACGGGGCCAACCGGCTGGCTTCGAACAGCCTGCTCGAATGCCTGGTGTTCGGCGAGGCGGCGGCGCGGCACATCGCGGCGAGCTGGGACGAGCTCGCCGAGCCGCCGGCGATCCGGGCGTGGGACGAGAGCCGGGTCACCGACAGCGACGAGGAGGTCGTGATCCAGCAGATCTGGGGCGAAATCCGCCGCTTCATGTGGAACTTCGTCGGCATCGTCCGGACCACCAAGCGGCTCGAGCGCGCCAAGCGGCGGATCGACATGCTGCGCCAGGAGGTCGGCGAATATTACCGCAACTTCCGGGTGACCCCCGACCTCATCGAGCTGCGCAATCTGCTCGAGGTCGCCGACCTCATCGTCCGCTGCGCGCTGTCGCGGCACGAGAGCCGCGGGCTGCACTACACGCTCGATTATCCGGAGATGGCGGCGGAAGCGAAGGACACGGTGCTCGTGCCATGATCGCTCCGCGCGCGGAACCATGTCTCGTTGATGCCGGTTGGAGCCTGCACAGCCTGTCCGTTCGCCGCCCCCGGACCGCGGCCGGTCCGTCTTTCCTGATCTCGGGTCAAGGACTCCGAATTATGCATGCAATGCGAGTCCTGCTTCCGCCGGCGGCCGCTTCGCTCCTTGCTGCGCCTGCAACGGCTTCACCGCCCACCAATCCGATGCAGTTCTTCGAAGGCCGCACCGAGGGAACGGGCACGGTGCGGATCTTGCTCGATAAGCCGTACCGGACACGCAGTGTCGGCCAAGGCCGCTTCGTGTCCGACGGCAGCATGTTGTTCGTCCAGCGGGTCGAGGATGAGGGCCAGCCGCCGCGGGAACGCCGGTGGAAAATCCGGCAGGTCGGTTCGCGCCAATTCTCCGGCACCATGTCGGAAGCTCTCGGGCCAGTGACCATCGACGAGGTTGGCGGCCGCTTCCGCTTCCGCTTCAAGATGAAGGGCAATCTGTCGATCGAGCAATGGCTGATCCCGCTCGCCGGCGGAAAGACCGCCCGCAACAGCATGCGGGTCCGCAAGTTCGGAGTGACCGTCGGAACCAGCGAGGGGATGATCCGCAAGATCGCCTCGCGCTGAGCGTCGCCGACAGTTATCCTTATCTGCCAAAGTTGACCGGGCCGCGTTCGCTCCGGGCCGCTTTTTGGCCGCCTAGTGGCCGATCGCGCTGACCGACTTGGCCGGGTAACGGAGCATCCCGCGATTCCACTTCTTGTACGCGTCCCTGAGCCGCGCATGCACTTCGGGAGCCTTGTCCTTCAGATCCGCTCTTTCGCGCGGGTCGGAGGCAAGGTCGAACAGGCTCTCGGTTGCTCCGCGCTTCAGATATTTCCAGTTCGCCTGTCGAACGGCTGCCTGGTCGCCGCCTTTGTATCTCCAGAAAATTGTTCGGTCATGCGGCGCTTCCGCTCCCGCCAGCACGGGCAGCAGATTCTCGCCGTCCGGAGTGTGACTTGCCGCGGCGCTGACACCGGCAGCCGCCAGCAGCGTTGGCAGCCAGTCCATCGAGACCGCCACCTGCGACAGGGTTTTTCCGGAAGGCAGACGTCGCGGCCAACGGACAATCAGCGGCACTCGAATGCCGCCTTCGAGCAGATCCGTTTTCTCGCCTCGGAACGGCCAAGTGTCCGAGAACCGCTCGCCGCCGTTGTCGCTGGTGAACAGGATGATCGTGTCCTGGCCAAGACCTTGCGCATCGAGCTCGGAGAGGACCTTGCCGACCGCCATGTCCATTGCACCGACCATTTCGGCGTATTTTTCGAGTGTCCCGCCGTCGCGATGGAAGAGGTCCTTCGACCAGCCTCGATGACCGCCGTCGAGAGGCCCCTGCCAGGGCCAATGGGGCGCGGTGAAATGCAGGCTGATGAAGAATGGCCGATCGGTCGTGGCCGCCGCGCGAATCTCGGCGATTGCGCGTTCGGCGAGGAGATCGGTCAGATAGCCGGCCCGCTCGACTGGCACCTCGCCGTCCATAAGACTGGTGTCGGCCGGCACGGCGACCCCGTCGCCGCCGTGGGTGAAATAGTCCGCCGTCCCGGGCAGGATTCCGAAGAACCGCTCATAGCCGCTTTTCAACGGGCCGTGTTCGGGTGGCCATCCCATGTGCCATTTGCCGATTAGGGCCGTCGAATAACCGCTCTGCCGCAGAAGCGATGGCAGGGTCGGGTGAGAAGGCGGCAGGCCGACCCCGGCTTCCTTGCGAACGATCGGCTCTTCCAGGCCGGCTCTCAGGCGATACTGGTAGCGCCCGGTGATGAGGGCGATGCGCGTCGGTGAGCAGACCGGCGAGTTGGAGTAACCATCGGTGAGCCTCAGGCCGGTCGAAGCCAGGCGATCGATGTTGGGTGTGCGGTAATCGCGCCGACCGTAACAACTCAGATCCGCGAAGCCGAGATCGTCCGCCAGAATGAAGATTATGTTGGGCCGGCGGGCAGCGGCCTTTGCGGCCGGGATCGCCGGAACGGCAAAGGCCTTGCTCGCCAGTGTGGCTGCAGCGCCTCCGAGAATCGCGCGCCGCGTCGCTGTCGGGAAGAATTTGCCGGTCATAGCCCCGCAAGCACCTGTTCGCGTTTTGGTATGAGGCAGAAGAGCGGATTTGCCTAGCGTCGGCGCAACCGTGCCGCACGAACTCGTGGGAGGGCGCCTAGCGCAGCTTGCTGATCTTGAGCTTGTCGGACCGGGCCCGCGTCTGGACCGATTCCTCGCTTCGGGTCAGCGCCTTGGCGATCGCTCGCAGCGACATGCCCTTGCCGGCGAGCAAATGGAGCTTCTGGATCTCATCCTGCCGCCACGGCTGGCGGTGGCGTTCGAAGCGTTCGGTCATCGTTCTCCCCTGGATTCCCGCTTTCGAGGCAATGACGAGACGGGCGGCCCCGGCTAGCGTCGAGCGCCTGTCCTGCTAAACCCGCCGATGATGTCGGAAACCCAGAACCACCTCTACCTCGTCGACGGGTCGAGCTACATCTTCCGCGCCTATCACCGACTGCCGCCGCTGACCAACCGCCACGGCCTAAACGTCGGCGCGGTCTACGGTTACACGACCATGCTGTGGAAGCTCGCCGACGGGCTCAACAGGGGCGCCAATGAGACTGGGGGCCCGACCCACATGGCGGTCATCCTCGACAAGTCGGAACATACTTTCCGCAATGAGATGTACGACCAGTACAAGGCCAATCGGCCGCCGGCCCCCGATGATTTGATCCCGCAATTCCCGCTGATCCGGACCGCGACCAAGGCCTTCTCGATCCCGTGCATCGAGGAGGAGGGCCTGGAGGCCGACGACATCATCGCCTGCTATGTGACCGCGGCCAAGAGCGCCGGCTGGCGGGTGACCATCGTCAGCTCCGACAAGGATCTGATGCAGCTGATCGAGGACGGCTCTGTCGACATGCTCGACACGATGAACGACCGCCGGATCGACCGCAACGCGGTGCTCGAGAAGTTCGGGGTGCCACCGGAAAAGGTCGGCGACGTGCTCGCGCTGATGGGCGACAGCGTCGATAATGTGCCTGGAGTGCCGGGCATCGGGCCGAAGACTGCGTCGCAGCTGATCCAGCAGTTCGGCGATCTGGAGACGGTGCTGGCGAGCACCGAGCAGATCACCAAGCCCAAATTGAAGCAGTCGCTGATCGACCATGCCGATGCGGCTCGGCTGTCGAGGGAGCTGGTCCGGCTGGTGTGTGACGCCCATTTGCCCGAGCCGCTCGAGGATTTGGCGCTGACCGGCATTCCCGAAGCGCCATTGAAGGAATTCCTCGAGGACCAGGGGTTCAAGACGCTTCTGGCGC
>JBPCQE010000193.1:0-5717 GCA_050998435.1 Sphingomicrobium sp.
GACATCGACGGCGAGGCCGACCTCGTCGAGGAGATCGCGCGAATCCACGGCTACGACTCAATTCCCTCGACGCCGCTCGAGCGCGAGCCGGGAGTCGCGCATTCGACCGCAACGCGCTCGCAACTGGTCGAACGGCGGGTGCGCCGCGCCGCGGCGGCGCGCGGGCTCGACGAAGCGATCACCTGGAGCTTCATCTCCGAGGACGAGGCGGAGGCCTTCGGCCCGGCCGACTGGCGGCTGGTCAACCCGATCAGCGAAGAGATGAAGGTGATGCGCCCGTCGCTGCTGCCGAGCCTGATCGCCGCCGCGCGCCGCAACGTCGACCGCGGCCAGTCGTCGGTTCGGCTGTTCGAGATCGGCCGCCGCTATCTGGGCGACGCCGAGCACCCGACGGTGGCGCTGCTGCTCGCCGGGGACAAGGACCCGCGCCACTGGCAGTGGGGCGCCGGACAGGGCTTTTCCGCCTTCGACGCCAAGGCCGAGGTGGTCGCGCTACTCGAGGCCGCCGGAGCGCCCACCGCCAATCTCCAGACCTTCCCGGACGCGGGGCCGACGTGGCACCCGGGGCGATCGGCGACGCTTCGCCTCGGCCCGAAGACCGTTCTGGCGGCGTTCGGCGAGCTGCATCCGGCGCTCGTCCGGAAGCTCGACGGACCGGCGGGGGCGATCGCCGCCGAGATCTATCTCGACGCGATTTTGCCCGCGCGGTCCGCGGGCCGGGCGCGAGCCGCATTCGCGCCGCCCGCGCTGCAGCCGGTCGTCCGCGACTTCGCCTTCCTCGTCCCCGACGATCTCGCCGGCAAAGCGCTGATGCGATCGGTGCGCGGCGCCGACAAGGCGGCGATCACCGACGTGCGAGTCTTCGACCGCTACCGGACCGACGGCGGCGAGCTCAGCCTGGCACTCGAGGTGACCCTCCAGCCGAGCGACAAGAGCTTCACCGACGAGGAGATCGCCGCGATCTCAACGCGCATCGTCGCCGCGGCCGAGAAGCTCGGCGCGAAGCTAAGGACTTAAGTTCCTCCCTGGCTGAAAGCCGGAGAGGGGGACCATTCACCGCAGAGTGAATGGTGGAGGGGCCAGCTGCGGCGGTGCGGGCCCCTCCACCAGCTACGCTGGTCCCCCTCCCCTCGAAATCGAGGGGAGGAATTCAGTCTCCAGCGCGTTGATCGCCGCGTGGACCCGCGCCTCGATCTCGTCGCGTTTGAGCCCCGGCGGAATGGTTTCGCCGACCACGAACGTCACCGTTCCGTCGCGTTTGTCGAGGCCGCGCCTGAACACGCGCCCGCTGTCGTGGGCGACCGGCACCACCGGAAGCCCGAGCGCGCGATAGATGCCGGCGAACCCGGCGCGCAATGGCGGGGCGGTGCCGGGCGCGACCCGGGTCCCTTCCGGATAGATGATCACCGGCCGGCCGGTCGCCGCGGCCGCCTTCGCCTCCGTAAGCATCTGCCGCAGTGCCTTCGCGCCGGCTTCGCGGTCAACCGGGATGACGCCATAACGCCGGGTCATCGGGCCGAACATCGGCATGTCGGCGAGCTCGCGCTTGATGACGATGACCGGGGTGCGGGCGATCAGCAGCATCTCGATGGTCTCGAACATCGACTGGTGCTTGGCCGCGATCAGGTACCGCCCCGGCGGGATGACTCCCTCGACCCGAGTGCGGATGCCGAGCACATGCTTCGCCAGCCAATGGTGGAAGCGCGCCCAGCCATCGACGACCGCGAGCATCGCCGGGGTGCTGAACAGGCCGGCGCCGAGCCCCGCGCCAACGAACAGCAAGGTCCCCGGATAGAAGGCCAGCAGGAACAGCAGCGAGCGGACTTGGTGCATCAGATGTCGAGCAGCACCGCGAGGCGGCGAAGCAGATATTTGTTGTACTCGCCGAACAGGGTCGTGAATTGCGGCTCGGTGCGGACCGCGTCGGGCACGATATTGTACTTGTCGCCGAGCACCTCGTGGAAATCGTAGCTCGCACGGCGCATGTGCCAGTCGCTGGTGATCAGCCGGAACGAGCGGTAGCGGTGCCGGGCGAGCCAGCGCGACGCTTCCTCGGCGTTGGAGCGGGTGTCGACCGATTCGCTGCCGAGGTCGACGCAGCAGTTGACCAGCCGGCCGTTGCCGCCGAGCCGGCGGATCAGGTCGCGCTTGGTGACCGCCGGATCGGCGCCGGCGACCAGCAGCCGCCGCGCCCGGCCGGACTTCAGGACCTCGACTCCGCGCTCGATGCGGCCGCTGCCGCCGGTGATGACGACGATCGCCTCGGTCCGCCCGGCCTCCGCCGCGACGGGCTTGCCCAGGGTGACGGTGAACAGGATGAAGCCGAGCGCATAGAGGATCAGGAGGAACGCTGCGGCGCGGACGATCATGTCGCCCTCCGCAAAGTCGACAGAACGGCGGATCGGGCGACCCAAGTGGCGAGCACCACCAACGCAAGCGGCAGCAGAGCGAGGATGACGAGGTCCGATCCGCCCAACGGGGTGGTGCCCATCAGGTCGCCGGCAAACGCCGCCCCGCCGCCGGCGAGCAGCAGCAGCACAAGCCCGGCGGCGATCGCCCCGACGAGGCTCCCGGCGAGCGAATCGAGCGCGATCTTGCGCTGGAACAGATTGGTGACCTGGAGGTCGGTGGCGCCGATGCCGTGCATCACCTCGATGGTCGAGCGGTTGGTGTCGAGCGCCCCGCGGGCGGCGAGCACGACGGCCGCCGACGTCGCCGCCGCCATCAGCGCGACCAGCGCCAGCGCCAGCCACTGCAGCACCCGGATCGCGCGCAGCACCGGCTCGAGCTTCTCGCGGTGGGCGATGAAGCGGGCGCCGGGAGCGGCCGCCTCGACACGCCTGGCGATGGCGTCGAGATCGGCGTCGTCGGCGACGTCGAGCGTGACCAATGCCGGCACCGGCAATTGCTGGTCGACCCCGGCCGGGCCGAGCCAGCGCTCCAGCGTCTTGCGCATTTCGGCCTCGGGCACGGCTTCCGCCTTGACCACGCCAGGCGCCGAGCGCGCCGCCGCCAGCGCTCGGGGCAGCATCCGGCTGCCGGCCGGGATCTGCACCGCGTAATGGTTCTCGATGCCCTGGGCGACCAGCCCGGCGGCGTTGGACAAGGCCAGACCGGCTGCGGCGACCGTCATCATCGCGAAGGTCATGATCGCGATCACGAACGGAGTCGGACCGCGGAACCGCCCTCCCGGGAGCAATCGCCGCTCGGCCGGCGAGGCGAACAGCCAGCCGAGCATCACGCTTGCCCCAAGTGCGGGGAGCGCGGCGGATTGCGGAGCGCCCCGGTTGGGTCGACCATCGAGCCGTTCTCGAGCCGCACCAACTGCGCTTCGGGAGTCGCCGCGATCAGCCCCAGATCGTGGGTGGCGACGACCACCGTCGTTCCGAGCCGATTGAGAGCGGTGAACAAATGCAGCAGGCGCTGGGCCATCTCGGCGTCGACATTGCCGGTCGGCTCGTCGGCGACCAGGATCTCCGGCTGGCTGATGACCGCCCGGGCGATCGCGACCCTCTGCTGCTCGCCGCCGGACAGGGTCGGCGGCTTCGCGCTGGCCCGATCCGCCAGCCCGACCCAGGCGAGCATCTCGCGCACCGGGCCTTCGACCTCGGCCTCGCTCTTGCCGGCGATGCGCAGCGGCAAAGCGACATTGTCGAACGCCGACAAATGCCGGATCAGCCGGAAATCCTGGAACACGACCCCGATCCGGCGCCGGAAGCTCGGCAGGACGTCGCGCGGTGCGTCGGACAGTTCCTCGCCGAACAGCTGGATGCGCCCGCGGGTCGGGCGCTGGGCGAGGTAGAGCAGCTTCAGAAGTGACGTCTTGCCGGCGCCCGACGGACCGGTGAGGAAATAGAAACCGCCGCGGCCGAGGCGGAAATCGAGGTCGCGCAGCACTTCGGCGCCGGTGCCGTAGCGAAGCCCTACGCTATCGAATTCGACGATTGCCGACAGCGCCCGATCCCTTCCCGCTCACTGGCGGCTTGTCGCACGGCCCCCGCTGCCTTGCCAATGCCCGCGCATTCCTGTTTATCGAGCGTTGGTCGACCCGATAAGGGCTCTTGCTGATGATCCTCACCTGCCCGTCGTGCGGCACCCAATATGTGGTGAAGGACGGGGCGATCCCGAAGCACGGGCGACAGGTGCGCTGCGCATCGTGCAAGCATAGCTGGCACCAGGACCCGGAGCCTTCCGAGACTGGGAGCGAGGACGAGACCATCGCCGAGGCGGCGCTGATCGAGCCGAGCACCGGCCCCGAGGCCGAAGAGCGAGCCTACCAGGAAGCGACGCTGGCGGCGGAGGATCATTCGGGAGAGGCTGCGGTCGAAGAGCCCGAGGCGGCCGACGAGGCCGAGCCGCCGCCCGGCTATACGCCGATCGATCCAGTGGCCCCGCCGGCCGATGGCCTGGTCGAAGCAACTCCCACGGCACCGCTGCCGCCGCCCGATTATGATGAGCCGGCGATCGTCGAAGAGCCGCCCGCCGCCGCACCGGTAGAGGAGCCGCTCGATGACGATTTCCGGCCGTTCCGCTACGAGGCGGACGAGGCGCCGCGGACGCGCAGCCCGCTTCTGACGATCCTGCTGGTTGCGCTTCTGATCGCCGCCCTCGCCGCGGCATTCTGGTTCCTGGCTCCGGCCGAGTGGAAGCAGCGCATGGGCATCGCGGGGGCGGGCGAAACTCCGCTGCAGCTGATGATGACCCACAGCGACCGCCAGAAGCTCGCCAGCGGCAACGAATTGCTCGCCGTGAGCGGACGGGTGATCAACCCGACCGACGAGAACCAGGACGTGCCGCCGATCCGGGCGCAACTGCGCAGCGCCACCGGCGAGCTGGTCTACAGCTGGACGATCGCACCGCCGGCGCGGACCCTGCCGCCCGGAGCGAGCGCGACGTTCAACAGCGCCGAGGTCAACGTCCCGGCCGGCGGCGATGAGCTGACCATCACTCTGGGTTCGGTCAAAACCTGATTTCCTACTGGAATTCGACCAGTTTCAGCACCTCCACGGAGCCGTCGGCGCCGCGGACGACGCTTTCGCGCAGCAACCGACGCTGGTCCCGCTCAATGTCCGAAAATCGCAGCCGGGCAGCCGGCAGGATGGTCACCGTCGCTTGCGCCTGGCGCGCCGACGCGACAGCTTGCGGCTCGACCCGCTCCAGGGGGACGGCGAGCGCGGCTGTTGCCAATGCAAGCGAAGCGAAAATGACCATCCCGGACGCGTAACGCTCGGGCTCGCCTATGGTAAAGACGGTCTTAACTTCCTGTCCCGCAGGGGGACGGTCTGGGGACGGATCTGGGGACGGATTTGGGGGATCGGGCAGCATTGCCTGCCTCCGAGCCCTTTGCTAGACGCCGCGCCTCGCCAGGGGCGGCATCCGGCCGCCGAGCTTTTCATGATGTGCGGTCGTGGCGGAACTGGTAGACGCGCAGCGTTGAGGTCGCTGTGGCCGAAAGGCCGTGGAAGTTCGAGTCTTCTCGACCGCACCATCCCATCTTCCCTGCGGCGGAGCAGGCGTTCCTGGATCTCGCCGAAACGAGCATGTCCGAAAACGCGCGCAGGCGGTCAGTTCTTAAGTCGCGTTAGCGATTAGGCAGCTTTGAGTGGCTAAGCTGTTGCGATCCCTAGCAAACAGCGCAGCACACCGTGCCTCCCCTGAACGCGGACAAAAAGTCGTCCGAGACGACTGGTTTGGATTGAGAGTTATTTGAGCGAGGC
>JBPCQE010000072.1:0-21618 GCA_050998435.1 Sphingomicrobium sp.
CCGAAATTATGCTTGAGCCGCGACGCGGTGTCGTCGCCCTTCTCGTGGCCGATGACCATCACCCGCCGCCCGTCGATGCGCCCGAATCCACCGACGATCGCCGGGTCGTCGCCGAACGCCCGGTCGCCGGCCAGAGGCACGAAATCATCGGCCAGTCCGGCAACGTAATTGTTGAAGTGCGGGCGCTCAGGGTGCCGCGCGACCTGCGCCTTCTGCCACGGAGTCAGCCGCGAATAGGTCTCGCGGAGCAGCTTGGCCGACTTCGCCTCGAGCCGCGCGATCTCGCTGCTGATGTCGATCGACCCGGCGGTGGCGGTTTCGCGCAGCTCGGCGACGCGCGCCTCGAGCTCGGCGATCGGTTTCTCGAAATCGAGGAAGGTCAGCATTCGGGGCGGCGGGTAGGACGCGCCTCCACGCGCGTCAACGACCCCGCCCTTCGGTCAACGATCGCGATCCGCGAGTGGATGGCGCGCGTTCACCAATTCGACCAGGCGGGCGCTGTCGACATGGGTGTAGATTTGAGTCGTCGCAATGTCGGCATGTCCGAGCAGCGACTGCAGCACTCGAAGATCAGCGCCGCCCGACAGCAGATGGGTCGCGAACGCATGCCGGAGCACGTGCGGGCTGACTCGCTCCGGCGAGATTCCGGCCAGCCCCGCGATCTCGCGGACGATCTGGAACAAGCGCACTCGGCTCAAGTGCCGCTTGCCGCTCGGGAACAGCCACAGGCTGTCGCTCGGGACGAATTCAAGCCAGCGCTCAACGGCTGTTTCCGCCCGCGAGGAAATCGGCACCAGCCGCTCCTTGCTGCCCTTGCCGCGGAGGATCACGAACGGCTGCCCCTTGCGCAGCGAGCCGCGACCGAGCGTCACCAGTTCGCTCGCTCGAACGCCCGAGCCGTACAGCAACTCAAGCAAGGCGAGATTGCGGACCGCAGCCGGCTCACCGCTGGCCGCGCGATCCTCGGCCGCTTCGAACATCGCGGTCACCTCGCGCTCGTCGAGGATGCGCGGCAATGGCCGCTCCAGCCTCGGCCGCGGCAAAGCTGCCGACGGGTCGTCGCTGCGCAGCCCTTCGTCCATCAGGAAACCGAAAAACCGCCGCAGCGCCGCCGATCGGCGCGCGACGGTCGCCGGTGACAGCTGCGCCCACTGCCGGCCAAGTCCCGAAAGCGATTCCGCGCCGGCCGTGCCTAACGATCCGCCGGCGTCGTCCGCCGCGCGTTGCAAGTCGTTGCGATAAGCGGCGAGCGTGTGCGGCGACGCGCCCGCCTCAGCCGCCATCATGTCGAGGAACCGGTCGACCAGCGCCCGATCGTCGTCAGTCACGTCCTGGCGAGCGCCTCGGCGGCGATCATCCTGGCGGTGAAGCCCTGCCCGGTCCGGTTGAGCGCCGCGACCGCGTGATACAAATGCGACGGGGGCAGTTGCTCGAAACCCGCGGCCTGGAATCCGGCGCCGGCCAGCACCAACACACTGCCCGACTGACCGAGCGCCGCCGACCCGTCGATCATCTTCGTCCACCGAGTCCGGTGACCGATCGCCAGCCCGTGGCGGCGGTTGAGCCGGTCGGCGCTGCTGCCGTCGAGTCGGCCAAGCCCGGCAAGCCCCGCCACCAGCAGCGCGCTGCGCTTCTTGCCTCGGCTCTGGTCGCGGCTGATGAACGCATTGACGCGGCCGAAGCTTAGGTCGAGTCCGCGAGTTTCGGGCGCGGCCAATGCCAGCATCGCCCAGCTTTCGTCGGCGAAGCGGTCGTCCATCCGGCGAACGGCGAGGTTCCAGCGCGCCGCCTGGCGGTCATAGCCGCCGGCCAGCATTGAGGCGATCAACTCCGGCGCATCCTCCTGCAGTTCGGGATTCGGCGCGATCAGAGTCGCGGCGCGGGCGGCCAGCGCGCGCGAGGCCTCGCTTTCCAGCGGTCCGTCGCCGATTGCCCACAATCGTCGGAGCGCCGCCATGCGGGCATCACGGTCGCGGCCGACGAACGCCAGCCGGACCTGCCAGGCGTCGGTCTCGGAAAGCTGGTCCGGGTCGGTCGCATCGTAGATCAGCGAATATAGGTCGATCAGCGATTGCGACGACAGCACTCCCAATCCGGTCGCGATCCGAGCCGAGTCGAGACGCTGGGCCGGTGACAGAAGAGGCGCCCGCGCCTGCCAGGCCCTGATCTGCGGCGAAGCCGAGCGGAGCAGTCGATCGGGCGGTGTCATGCCGGTGGCGGTGGCCAAACCGAACCGCCAGCTGCTGAGGCGATCGACCGGTTCCCATTCGACGGTCACCGCCCGGCCGGTGTCGGCGCCCGCGCCGACGACTTTCTGGGCAAGCACCAAGTCGATTCCGCCGATCCGACCACGCCGACGCGCGGAGTCGATCTGGGCGGCGGCGCTCTCCGGCTCGCCCGACAAGGAGGCGCACATCGCGTCGATCAGGGGGAAGATCCCGCGCTCGAGGTCACGAATTCCCTCCTGGAGCGGGCACAGCCCGGACGGGTCGGCATTGGCAAGAGCGCTTTGCACCGCGACCTGGAACATCTTCGGTGTGAACTTGTCGACGTCGACACCAGCGACCAGCATCCGGGCAGCGTCGGCCTCGCCCATCCGGAGCAGCAACCAGGCGCGCTCCGCGGTCCAGTCGACCGGATTGACGTTGCGCGGCGCCCTGACCCGGGCGAGCAAGGCATTGCGAAGCGCAATATGCGCCCAGCGAGATGCAATCGGCGCCTCCGTCCGGCGCATCAGGCCCGAGAGGAACGCCCCGCTCGCCGCTCCCCACGGGCTGGCGCCCAGTCCAAGCGCGACAGGATCGAGCCGGCCGACGGCCCACGTGTCGCGCCGTGCGTGCCCGGGAAGCTCGACCGGCGGCGGCGGCGGGGGAAGCTCGGTTTCGCCGATCTCGACCATCCCCGTCTCGCTATCGATCGACGGACCGGCGGCGGTCGGACCGCGCGCCGCCGACGTCTCAAGTGCGGGACTGGGTGTGGGAGTCGGAGTTGGTGCCGGGGTCGGAGTGACCGGCGCCGCGACATTCTGCGCCAGTGCCGCCAGCGCCGGGAACGCCAGCGCCAACGCGGCGACCTTCAACAGCCGGCTATTGCGCATTGGCGCTGACGTCGGTTTCGATGGTCGTCACGGGAACTTCACGAGCTTGGGTCGACAGGAAGATCAGGCCGCCAACGACCAGCACGATAACGACAATGAGGACTGCGATTCGCGACATGGTGTTCCGCTCTGCTGGCGATTCAGGCGCCGGCTTTTGCCCGAGCTTGCCCGCCGCTGTATAGCCCCGCGCGTGCAACATTTGGTCCAGCGCCTCGACCGTCCAATCGTCCTCGTCGGCCTGATGGGCGTTGGCAAGTCAACCGTCGGTCGCCGCCTTGCAAGGAGGCTCGGGCTGCCGTTCGTCGACAGCGACGCCGCCATCGAGGATGCGGCCGGCTACTCGGCCGACGAGGTGTTCGAACGCTTCGGCGAGCAGGATTTCCGCGACGGGGAACGACGGCTGGTCGCTCGCCTGATCGACGGCGAGGTCCGGGTGATCGCGACCGGCGGCGGGGCTTTCGTCGATCCCGGCACCCGCGACCTGCTGAACGATCGGTCGATCACCATCTGGCTTGATGCCCCCATCGATGTGCTCGCCGATCGCACCTCGCGGCGGGACACCAGGCAACTGCTTCGCAACGGCGATCCAAAGGGAACGCTCGAACGGCTCGCCGAAGAGCGCCGCACCTCCTACGCATCAGCGCATATCCATATTAAAAGCGGCAACGGTGCGCATCGCGACGTCGTCGATTCGATCCTCAAGGCCCTTGAAGACCACCTCGACGGAGCCGAGGCCTAGGCCGGATCCTTGGACTGTTCATCCGGAAGCGAGGAATCGGCACCGAACATGCGGTCGCGCGCCGCTCGCAGGTCCCCGGTCGCGCTCTGCACCTGCAGCCGCTCCGTGTCCCTCAACCGATACTCGTTCTCGACTCGGTCCGCCTCTCGCGGGGCAATTCCGAGCTTGAGCAGTGCCTGCCGGCCCATCGCCACCGCGCTTTCGAACAGCTCGCGCTGGATCAGCGCCAGGTCCAGACCGTCGAGGTCGATCACCTGCCGCCGGTCGTAGGCCCGGACCATCACCTGGGCCTGGGGGAACGCCTCGAGCACCGCTTCGAGCTTGGCGCGGTCGAGGTCCTGCCCGTCCTGGCAGTAGAGGATCGCCTCGGCGGTCTCGGCCCCGGCGGTTCGGAGCAGGTCGATGCGTGTGCCGTCGCCGTAATAGACCTTGGTCCCGAACTCCTCGCTGAGTTCGATCTGCGCCGGCTTACTGTCGATGATCGTCACCGGCACGCGCTTGGCCATCAGCATCTGAGCGACCGTCTGCCCGAACCGCCCGTAGCCGACGACGATCGCGTTGGTCTGGGGCGAGAACTCGGGACCCTGATGGGCGACTTCGCTGTCCGGCACTCGCTCCAGCACCCATTCCGTGACCCGCATCAGGAACGGAGTGAAGATCATCGACACCGTGACGACCGCGGCGAACAGGGTCGCCAGCTCGGGCTCGATCAGCTGGGCGGCGGCCGCCTGGCCGAACAGTACGAAGCCGAACTCGCCCGCCTGGCTGAGCAGCAGCCCGAGCCAGATTGCGCGCCCCATCCGCACTCCGAACATTCGCGCCAGCGCCGCGATCACCACCGCCTTGACGACGACGATGGCCACCGCAGCCCCGAACACGAACAGCGGGTCGGCGGCGATCGCGTTGAGGTCGAGCAGCATGCCGACCGAGAGGAAGAACATTCCGAGCAGGATCGAGCGGAACGGCTCGACGTCGCTCTCGAGTTCATGCCGGTACGGAGATTCGGCCAACACCACTCCGGCGATGAACGCGCCCAGTGCGACCGACAGGTGCAGAGTCTCCATCAGCGACGCGCTGGCGATGATCGCGAACAGGCCGGCGACCACGAACAATTCTCGCTCGCCGAAGCGGCCGATCATCCGGAACAAGGGGTTAAGGATGAAGCGGCCCGCGAGCACCAACCCGACGATCGCTCCGACGGTGTATAGCGCCAGCATGCCGCCCGACGGCTGGTCGGGGTCGGCCGGCGCGCGCGACATCGCGGCGATGATGGTGATCATCGGCACGATCGACAGGTCCTGGAACAGCAGCACCGAAAACGCCCGCTCACCGCGTCGAGTGTTCAATTGTCCCGATGAGCGCAGCATCGGCAGCACCTGCGCGGTCGACGACAGGCCGAGCGGAAGCCCGAGCGCGAGGCTTGCGGCAAGGCTCAGGCCCAGCCCGAAGTAAATCAGGGCGCTCAGCGCCAGACCGCACAGCACAACCTGGATCAGTCCGAGCCCGAAGATGTCCTTGCGAAGCCTCCACAAGCGGCTCGGGTGGAGCTCCAGCCCGACCAAGAACAGCAGAAAGGCGATGCCGATCTCGGACACCCGCATGACCGATTCGGGATCGCCGATCAGGCCGAGCGCATAGGGCCCGATCGCCGCCCCGCCGACGATGTATCCCAGGGTTGCGCCGAGGCCGAGCTTGCGGAACAACGTGACGAAGACCAGCGCCGCGCCGAGCATGAAGGCGCCGTCGATCAGCAACCCGCCGGTCGCAGCGACGTCGGGCTCGCTCAAGTTCCCGATTCCTCGATCGCCGCGAGCAAGGCCCGCAACGGCAGCCGAATCGCGCCGTGGCGGGAGGTCCGCGACCGTGCCGGAGCAAGGGCGTCGAGACCCCAGCCGCCCGGATCGTCGCGGCTTCCTTCGAGCCACTCGGTCAAACTGGTCAGCACCTCTTCGACTTCGTCGCGGCTTCGTCCGGGCGCGTACCTGGCGATCAGCGCCGCGGTGGCCTGGCCGAATGCGCACGCCCGCACCTGTTGCGAAACGGCGATCACACGGCCGTGGTCGTCGAGCTGGACCTCCGTGTGCATGGTGCTGCCGCAGGTCGGCGAACGAAGCTCCGCCGCCCCATCGACCCGTTCGAGCCGCACCGGGTCCGGCAGCGAACCCGCCAGCCGAAGGATCTCGATAGTGTAGAGGGGGGCGTTCATTCCTTCCGCCATGTGGTGCCGCCCGGCCCATCCTCAAGAACAATTCCCCCGGCTTTCAGCTCGTCGCGGATCTGGTCGGCGGTCGCGAAGTCAAGGCGCGACTTGGCGTCGGCGCGCTCGGCGATCCGGGCTTCGATTGCTTCCGCGTCCCCTCCGCCCCGGAACCATTCGTCCTTGCTCATGGTGAGCAGGCCGAGCATCCGGGCGGCCCTGGCGCTCGACGCAAGCATGTCCTCTCGGCCGCCCTGGAAGAATTGAAAGTCCTCGCTCAGCGGCCCTTGGGATGACGTCAGAAACTCACTCAGGACCGAGATCGCCTTGGGCGTGTTGAGGTCGTCGTTCAACGCTTCGAGAAACGGCGCGATGTCCCGCTCGTTCGGTTCGATATCGCCGAGCAGCCGGTACCAGCGGTCGAGGATCGCCTTGCTTTGCGCAATCAGGCTTTCGGTCCACGGCAGCGGCTGCCGGTAATGCGCCGACAACAGCGCCAGCCGCAGGGTCTCGCCGCGATGCCCGGCCTCCAGCAGCTCCCCGACGCTGACGATATTGCCCACGCTCTTCGACATCTTCTCGGCGCCCATGTCGACCATGCCGTTGTGCAGCCAGTAATTGGCGAGAGGAGCTCCGTCATTTGCGCAGCGGCTCTGCGCGATCTCATTCTCGTGGTGGGGAAAGATGAGGTCGATGCCGCCACCGTGGATATCGATCGTCTCGCCTAGGTGAGCGCGGATCATCGCCGAGCACTCGATGTGCCACCCTGGGCGACCGCGGCCCCAGGGCGAGTCCCAACCGATCACGTCCTCGCTGCTCGGCTTCCACAGGATGAAGTCGGCCGGGTCGCGCTTGTACGGAGCGACTTCGACGCGCGCGCCGGCGACCATCGCGTCGCGGTCGCGCCGGCTCAATGCTCCATAGTCTGGGTCCGAAGGCACGTGGAACAACACATGGCCTTCCGCGGCATAGGCATGGTCCTGCTCGATGAGCGTCGTGACCAGCCTGATCATCTCGTCGATGGTCTCTGTGGCCTTGGGGACGATGCCCGGCGGCCTAACGCCTAGGGCCTGCAGGTCCTCGACGTAAATCCGTTCGTAGCGGTCGGTAATCTCGCGCGGCTCGACGCCCTCGGCTTTTGCCGCCGCGATGATCTTGTCCTCGACGTCAGTCACGTTGCGCGCGTGGATCAGCGAGTCCTCACCGTAATGATGGCGGATCAGCCTCCCCAGCGTGTCGAACACCACTTCCGGCCGGGCATTGCCGATGTGCGCCCGCCCGTAAACCGTCGGCCCGCACACATACATGGTGATGCGCGTCGGATCGGCCGGCTCGAACGCCCGCTTCTTGCGCGCCATGGTGTCGTACAGCCGGATCATCGCGGCTGCTCGTTGACCTTGAGCCGCCGCCGCTCGACCCAGTCGACGATGGCGAGGCCGCTGGCGTTGAGCAGCGGGTAGGTCCGCGAGCTCGTCATCCACTCGGGCCGCTCGGCCTCGGGACCGTAGAGCATGTCGGTGGCAAGATTGGCGAGCAGGAAGAACAGGGTCGCTCCGAGCAGGCCCTTGATCATCCCGAAGCCGCCGCCGAGCACCCGGTCGACCGGTCCCAGCACCGACTTGCGGGCCTTGCCGCCGATCGAGCGGGCGAGCAGCTTCACCAGCAGGAAGCTCGGGATGAACAGCAGCGCAAAGGCGACCACGGCCGCCCCCGCCGGCGTTCCCACAGAGTCGGTCAGCCCCTCGGACAATTGGGTGTGGAACAGCTTGAGCACGGCGATCGCCACCACCCAGGCGAACAGCGACAGCACCTCATGCACAAAGCCGCGAACGAAGCCGATGATCGCTCCGCCGCCGAGCAGCAGGATGACGAAGATATCGAGCGCGCTCATCGCCGTGCGGCTAGCGGGCTATCCTCCGCTTCGCCAGCCCAGATTAGCGCCCGAGGATATGGTCCGCGAGCGCCTTGAGACTGACGAACTCGGCCAGCGCGATGCCGCTGCCGCCCTTGATCCCGGGCGGCACCCACGCGGTTTCGAAGCCGAGCTTGGCTGATTCCTTGAGCCGCAGCGCCGCATGCGCAACCGGCCGCACCTCGCCGGACAGGGCGATCTCGCCGATGACCACGCACTCGCTCGGTACCGGCCGCTCGGCCAGCGCCGAGATCAGCGCCGCGGCGACGGCGAGGTCCGCGGCAGGGTCCGACAGCTTGTAGCCTCCCGCGACGTTCAGGTAGACTTCAGCGGTCCCGAAGCTCAGCCCGCAGCGCGCCTCGAGCACCGCCAGGATCATCGCCAGCCGCCCCGAATCCCAGCCGACCGCCGCCCGCCTTGGAGTCGCCCCGCTCGCCAGCCGGACTGTCAGTGCCTGGATCTCGACCAGCACCGGCCGCGTCCCCTCGAGCGCCGGGAAGACGCTGGTGCCGCTGACCGGCTCCGAACGCCGCGTCAGGAATAGCGCCGAAGGGTCGGGCACCTGGCTCAGCCCAGCCTCCTCCATCGCGAACACGCCGATCTCGTCGGTGCCGCCGAAGCGGTTCTTCATCGCCCTGAGGATCCGGTACCGGTGGCTGCGCTCGCCCTCGAAGCTCAGCACCGTGTCGACCATATGCTCGAGAACCCGCGGACCGGCGATGGCGCCGTCCTTGGTGACATGCCCGACCAGGACCACCCCGGTGCCCTGCTCCTTGGCGAAGCGCACCAGCTCCTGGGCCGAGGCGCGGACCTGGCTGACGGTCCCCGGAGCGCCCTCGATCAGGTCGGAGTGCATGGTCTGGATGGAGTCGATCACCAGCAGCGCCGGCGGCTCGCCTTCGACCGTCGTCAGGATATCGCGGACCGAGGTCGCGGCGGCGAGCTGCACCGGCGCTTTGCCGAGCCCCAGCCTAACCGCGCGGAGCCGGATCTGCTCGGCCGATTCCTCGCCGGAAACATAGACCACGCGCTGCCCCTGTTCGGCCAGTCTTGCCCCGACCTGCAGCAGCAGCGTCGACTTGCCGATACCGGGATCGCCGCCGACCAGCATCGCCGATCCCGGCACGATGCCACCGCCGATCGCGCGGTCGAACTCGGCGATGCCGGTCGCGAACCGGGTCGGTAAAGCGACTTCGCTGTCGAGACCGACCAGCTCGATCGTCCGGCCGCCGCCACGTAAATTGTGCTTGGCGGCGAAGATGCTCGACACTGCACCAGTTTCCTGAACCAGGGTGTTCCACTCGGCGCAGTCGGCGCATTGTCCCTGCCAGCGGCTGCTCACCGACCCGCAGGCCTGGCAGACATAGCGGATCCGGGGCTTGGTCATCGGCTTATGGTCTAAAGCGGGTAGCGCCGAGCGCAACAGGCATGCGTCTGGCGCGTTGGGGTTGCTTCCCCATTCGACAAGGAGTGCGCCGATGCCCCGCGCCGTAACCAACGACAAGGTTTCGCTATTCTACAAAGATTGGGGCCCACGCGACGGAACCCCGATTGTCCTGCTCCACGGCTGGCCGCTGACCGGCGACACGTTCGACGATCTGGCGGTGGCGCTGGCCGAAGACGGCTATCGAAGCATCGTCCCGGACCGGCGCGGCTTCGGGCGCTCGGACCAACCATGGGACGGCTATGACTATGACACCCTCGCAGCCGACATCGACGCGGTCCTGGCCGACGCCGGAATCACCGGGCCGTTCGCGCTGGCCGGATTTTCGATGGGCGGGGGCGAAGTTGCCAAGCTGGTCGCGAAGCATGGCGACCGGATCACCAAGGCGATCCTGATCGGCTCCGTGGTGCCCTACATGCTGCAGGCTGACGACAACCCGAACGGTGTCCCGCAATCGGTGTTCGACGAGATGACCGCCGGCATGAAACAGGACCGCGCCGCGTTTTTCACCAGCTTCGCCCAGGATTTCTTCGGTGTCGGGGTGATGGCCCATCCGGTCGGCGACGCCGTTCTGCACGACTTCTTCCGCCAGGCAATGATGGCCGGGTTGCGCCCGACCCTGGCCGCGGCGCAGGCCTTTGCGACCACCGATTTCCGCGGCGACCTGCGGCATTTCACCATGCCGACCTTGATCATCCACGGCACCAAGGATGCGACCGTGCCGATCGACGCGACGGCGCGCGAAGTGAAAAAGGCGGTCCCGAACGCGCAGCTGATCGAATATGATGGTTCGGCGCACGGCTTGTTTGCGACCGACAAGCAACGGCTGACCGACGATATCCGCGCCTTCCTCGGCTCGGCGGCCGAAACTCGCAGCGCCATCCCACTCGGGCAGTCCGCCTGATGAAGCACCCCGCCGCGCTCGCCTGATTGCAGCGCGGCGGCGCGCTGACTAGGGGCGGAGGAGTGATCCCGGCCCCGCTCAAGATCCCCGCGTTCCGTGCCTATTGGCTGGCGCGGCTGGCGAGCACCATTGCCCAAATGGCGATGGTCATCGTCATCGGCTGGCAGGTCTACGACATGGCCCGGCAGACGATGAGCGTCGGCGACTCTGCCTTCCAGCTCGGCCTGATCGGACTGTTCCAGTTCCTTCCCTTGTTCGTCCTGACCCCGATCAGCGGCTGGGCAGCCGATCGCTTCGACCGCCGCCACATCACCCGAGCCGTGCTCGGCCTCGAACTGCTGTGCGCGCTGATCCTGTTCGCAGCGACGTGGAGCGGCCAGATCAGCCTGCCGATCCTGTTTGCGGTTGCCGCACTGCTCGGCGTCGCGCGCGCGTTCGCCGGGCCGGCGTTCAGCGCATTGGCACCCAATCTGGTCCCGCGCGACCTGCTCCCGCGGGCGATCGCGCTGAGCTCGACCGCATGGCAGGCCGGCGCGATCATCGGCCCGGCGCTCGGCGGCATCCTCTACGACGTCACCCCGCACCTCTCCTACGGCGTCAGCAGCGCCCTGTTCGCCTTTTCGGCCCTGTGCATGTTCCTCATCGGCCGGGTCCAACGCCCGGCCATCGAACCGGGCAATCCGCTGCGCAGGATGGCCGAGGGCCTGCGCTACATCCGCCGCAACCAGCTGGTGCTCGGAGCGATCACGCTCGACCTGTTCGCCGTGCTGCTGGGCGGAGTTACCGCGATGCTGCCGATCTATGCGCGCGATATCCTGCATGTCGGCGCGCAAGGACTAGGTCCGCTGCGTGCGGCGCCGGCGATCGGAGCGACTCTGACCGCGATATATTTCTCCTTCCGGCCGATCCGCTCGAACGTCGGGGTGAAGATGCTCGCCGCGGTCATCGTGTTCGGCGCAGCGACTGCGGTGTTCGGCCTGTCGCGATCGATGCTTCTGTCGCTGGCCATGCTCGCACTGCTCGGCGCGGCGGACATGTTCTCGGTCTACATCCGCCAGTCGCTGATCCAGCTGCACACGCCCGACGCGATGCGCGGCCGGGTCGGCGCCGCGTCGACTCTCGCCATCTCCGCCTCGAACGAGCTGGGCGAAGCTCGCGGCGGCTTCAGCGCGGCCATTGTCGGGCCCGTGACCGCCACGGTCGCCGGCGGCGTTGCGGCGATCGTGATCACCCTTTTGTGGAGCCGGTGGTTTCCCGAGCTCCGCAAGGCCCGCAG
The DNA here is from genome assembly GCA_050998435.1 of Sphingomicrobium sp. Lineage (GTDB taxonomy): Bacteria > Pseudomonadota > Alphaproteobacteria > Sphingomonadales > Sphingomonadaceae > Sphingomicrobium. The sequence goes on from JBPCQE010000072.1 coordinate 11,570, forward strand.
CTTCGACCTGCCCGAACCGCCGCCGGAAAAGGCTCCGGTGGTCGCGGGCGGCGCCTGACGCCCTTCAACCGGGACCGCCGCGTGCCTATACTGCACCGCGACGAGGAGCTTCCTCACCGACAGGAGACGATCGCACCATGAAAGCCGCCAGCATCCTCGAGACGATCGGCAATACGCCGCATATCCGGGTCAACCGACTGTTCGGCGACTCCGCCGAAGTGTGGATCAAGTCGGAGCGCTCGAACCCGGGCGCCTCGATCAAGGACCGAATCGCGCTGGCGATGATCGAAGCCGCGGAAGCCTCGGGCACCCTCAAGCCCGGCGGAACGATCGTCGAGCCGACCTCGGGCAATACCGGCATCGGGTTGGCAATGGTCGCCGCGGTCAAGGGCTACAAGCTGGTCCTGGTCATGCCCGACAGCATGAGCATCGAGCGCCGGCGGCTGATGCTGGCTTATGGCGCAACCTTCGATCTCACCCCGCGGGAAAAGGGCATGAAGGGCGCGATCGCCCGCGCCCAGGAAATCATTGCCGAAACCCCCGGCTCATGGATGCCGCAGCAATTCGAGAATCCCGCCAATCTCGAGGTCCATCGCCGGACGACCGCGCAGGAAATCCTGGCCGACTTCCGCGATACGCCGCTCGACGCCTTGATCACCGGCGTCGGCACCGGCGGGCACATCACCGCCTGCGCCGAGGTCCTCAAGAAGGAATGGCCGGGCCTAAAGGTGTTCGCGGTCGAGCCGACCCTGTCCCCGGTGCTGTCGGGCGGCGAGCCGGGCCCGCACCCGATCCAGGGCATCGGCGCCGGCTTCATCCCCGCAATCATGGATACCAGCCTGCTTGACGGAATTATCCAGGTCGACCCCGCCGACGCCAAGGAAATGGCTCGCCGAGCCGCCCGCGAGGAAGGGGTTCTGGTCGGCATCTCATCGGGCGCGGCGCTGGCGGCGATCGCCCAGAAGCTGCCGGAGCTTGGCGCCGAGTCGGGTGGGCGCCCGCGTGTTCTCGGCTTCAATTACGACACCGGCGAGCGCTATTTGTCGGTGCCGGATTTCCTGCCCGAGGAAGCATAGCTAACGAACCGCTAACCGCCTTCCTTAGCGGCGGTGTTAATGGGGACCGGCTAAATCCTTCATTTCGGGACAATTCCCTTCCGAAATAAAGGTTGATTGATGCGTAGGACGCGTTTCGCAGGTGCCGTGGAGATTCCGGGCGAGGCCAAGAGCCGCGCCTCGATTCGCGAGGCGCTGTGGTTCGACATCCTCGCGCCCGACACTCCCGACGAGCATTCGCTGTCGGCGATCCGAGTCGCCTCGCTCGACTATTCGGCATTGATGCTCGGCATCACCCATTTGATCGCCGCCATTGCGCTGTTCGCACTGCACCCGGAGCGAGCGCTGGCGGTTTCGTTCGCAAATCCAGTCTTGCCGCTGGCATTGCTGCTGGGGCTAGACCTGGTGGCGATCGTCGGGCTGCAATGGCGCGACCGGTTCAATCTTGCGCCCCATAGCGTGATCAGGGGGCTTGCGGCCTATCTCGCCGCCGTCGGATCGCTTTGGATCCTGGTCGGGCTGGCGATCACTGCGCAGGAGCATCTCGGCCACGTCGCGTTTCCGATCCTGCTGATTGGCGGTGGCATTACCATGGCGGCGATGGTGGCGGTCAATTCGCCCTCGCTTGCCATCGCCAATGCATTGGTCACGACCGCCGGTGCCTTCATCCTCACCCAATCGACGCTCGTCGGCGGCGGCGCGGCGCTCCTGTCGCTGATCATCGTCGCCTACAGCGTCGCCGGAGCCCAGACGATCATCGCCGCCGGCCGCAAGCGGCTCAACCTCGACGCCGAGGCGCGCAAGGCGCTGACCTTCGTCGCCGAGTTCGAGAACAGCGGCCGCGGCTGGTTCTGGGAAACCAATTCCGAGGGCACCTTGTCCTATGTCTCGCAACAGCTCGCCGACGATTTCCAGTGTGAGCCGCAGGAGCTGCTCGGGCGTCCGTTCCCGGACCTGCTGTCGGTCGATACCAGCCCGGTCGGCACAATTCACGAAGAGCGGCGAACGCTTGGTTTCCACCTGTCCGCGCGATTTCCGTTCGCCGACGTGGTCGTCCGGCCGGCCAGCGATCAGGACGTGCACTGGTCGCTGTCGGGCAACCCGATCTTCGACGAGCGCGGCCGCTTTCTGGGTTTCCGCGGAATCGGCACCGACCTTACCGAGCAGCGTCGCTCGGAGCAGGAAATCTCGCGCCTGGCGCGGTTCGATTCGCTGACCGGCCTGCCCAACCGCGCGATGATGCGCCAAACCCTGGACGAAGCGCTCCGCAACGCCGCCAGCCGGCAAAAAGGCTGCGCTTTGTTCCTGATCGACCTCGACCGCTTCAAGAACGTCAACGACACGCTCGGACATCCGATCGGCGATGCTTTGCTGCGCCAGGTCGCCGAGCGGCTGAAGTCGGTGATGGGCGACCACGGCCAGGTCGGACGACTGGGCGGCGACGAGTTCAAGGCGGTGCTTCCGGGCACCGTCGACATCGGCTTCCTCGAGCCGCTCGCGCGGACCCTGATCGAGCAGGTCTCGCGGCCCTATATGATCGAAGGCCACCGGGTGACGATCGGAGCCTCGGTCGGCATCGCTATCGGCGACCCGGGCCGGGCCTGCGCCGACAGCCTGATCCGCAATTCCGACCTGGCGCTCTATGCGGCCAAGGCGGCCGGCCGCGGCAAGCACTGCTTTTACGAGCCGGCGATGCACAGCGATTTGAGCGACCGCCAGGTGCTCGAGAACGACCTTCGCCAGGCGATCGACCGCGGCGAGCTATGGGTCGCCTATCAGCCGATCGTCCGCGTCGCCGGAGAGGAAATCTGCGGCTTCGAGGCGCTGGTCCGCTGGAACCATCCGGTCCGCGGCCCAATCTCGCCCGCCAAGTTCATCCCGCTCGCCGAGGAATGCGGGCTGATCGCCGGAATCGGCAAATGGATGCTCAAAAACGCCTTGCTCGAGGCGGCGAACTGGCCCGACCAGGTCCGGGTCGCGGTCAATCTTTCGCCGATCCAGTTCAACGACCCGGGGATCGTCGGCATCATCGCCGAGCTCCTCAAGGAAACCGGGGTGCGGTCCGAGCGGCTCGAGCTCGAGATTACCGAGGGAGTGTTCCTCGCCGAGGGCGACAGCACCGACGAGACCTTCGCCGGATTGAAAAGCCTTGGAGTCCGGCTGGCGCTCGACGATTTCGGCACCGGCTACAGTTCGCTGGGCTATTTGAAGAAGGCGCCGTTCGACAAGATCAAGATCGACCAGAGCTTCGTTCGCGGCGCCGCCTCGACGACCAACCGCAACAGCGCCATCATCCGGGCGATCGTTACGCTCGCCGATACGCTCGGCATGGACACCACCGCCGAGGGCGTCGAGACCCACGACGACCTTCACCTGATCCGCGAGCTGGGTTGCAGCCAGGTACAGGGTTATATATTCGGCCGGCCGGCGCCCGCGGAAGACGCGCGCCATCTGGCCAATTCGGTCACCGTCGAGGCCGACGGCTTCCAGTGCATCCGCGAGCCGCGGCAGCGCCTGATGCGCCGGGCGATCGCCGAAATCGACGGCCAGGTGATCGAGATTCGCCTGCGCAACATCTCGGCGATGGGTGCGCTGGTGGAATGTTCGCTGCCGGTCTCGCCGGGCACCATGATCACCATCGACATCGTCGGCGTCGGCCCGGTCATCGGCGCGGTGCGCTGGTCGCAGTCGGGCAAGTTCGGAGTTCAGTTCACCGATATCTTCGACCTAGCTCGCCTCGCCCCGAAGAAGGAGCGGAGCAACGAGGTGACCATGCTTCGGCCCTGGTACATCGACCAGCGCGAAGCGTCCTAGAAGCAGTCAGCCGGCGGACCGCCGTGCGGTCGCGATTTCGACTACGTTCGAGCGGCCCGGCCGTCGCTGCTCGAAGCACGCGAGCTGGGCAAACCGCATCGCCCGGTCGAGATGCGCCTGGCATTCTTCCAGAGTGCTCGCGCGATCGGCCGCGGCCATCGCCTCCTCGCTCATCTGAGCGTAGTCCAAGGTCTCGATTTCCATTCCGCCATCTTGACCGCCAGCGCGGCGCTGAAAACCGGCTGATTGGGTGGCGTACCGATGCGGGACAGAGCCGCCTAGCCTCTAGCGTGTCCGAAATGGCGGGTACGCGGGCAAGCTCCGCGGCTCAAAACGCCTCCGCCGGGATCGCCATCAGGCTGTCAGCGCCGGATTCGATCTTGCGCCGCAGCGCACCGGTTTCCGGCATCACCCGGTCGGCGAAGAAACGCGCCGTCACCAGCTTGGTCTCGTAGAAGCGCCGGTCGTCCGAGCCCGCGGCGATCGCCGCCGATGCGGCGCGGGCGATGCGCAGCCACATCAGCCCGACCGAGACGATGCCCATCATCGTCATGTACGGGTAAGCGGCGGCGCCGGCCTGGTTGGGATTGGCGAGGCCGTTGTCCATCAGCCATTTGGTCGAAGCCTGGAGGTCGCCGACCGCCCGGCCAAGCTCGCCGAGAAACGGCTTCAGCGCCTCCTCGCCCGACGCATCGGCGATTTCGCTCGACAGGAGCGCGAAGAACCGCTGGACCGCCCGGCCGCCGTCCTTGCCGAGCTTGCGGCCGACCAGATCGAGCGCCTGGACGCCGTTGGTGCCTTCGTAGATCTGGGCGATTCTAGCGTCGCGGACGAACTGCTCGACGCCATGCTCGCGGATATAGCCGTGGCCGCCGAACACCTGCTGAGCAAGGACCGCGCTGTCGAAGCCCTTGTCGGTCAGATAGCCCTTGATCACCGGCGTCAGCAGCGAGACGAGGTCGTCGGCCTCCTGCCGCTCCTCCTCGGTCGGAGCGCGCCGCGACAGGTCGACCAGCAGCGCGCCCCACAGCACCAGCGCCCGGGCGCCTTCGAGGAACGATTTCATCTCCATGAGCATCCGGCGGACATCGGGATGAGCGATGATCGGGTCGGCCCTGGCGCCCTCCTCGCGCTCGCCGGCGACCAGCGCCCGGCCCTGCCGCCGCTCGCGCGCGTAGGCAACCGCGTTCTGGTAGGCGACTTCGGCCTGGGCGAGCCCCTGCAGCCCGACTCCTAGGCGCGCCGCGTTCATCATGATGAACATCGCCGCCAGGCCCTTCTCGGGCTCGCCGACCAGCCAGCCCTTGGCCCCGTCATAGTTGAGCACGCAGGTCGGATTGCCGTGGATCCCCATCTTCTTTTCGATCGAGCCGCAGCTGACTGGGTTGCGGGTCCCGAGCGAACCATCATCCATGACCATGATCTTGGGCACTACGAACAAGGAGATGCCCTTCACATTGTCGGGCGCACCGGCGATCTTGGCGAGCACCAGATGGATGATATTTTCGCTGATATCGTGCTCACCCGACGAGATGAAGATTTTGGTGCCGGTGATCGAATAGCTGCCGTCGGGATTGGGATCGGCGCGGGTCTTCAACAGGCCCAGGTCGGTGCCGCAATGCGGCTCGGTCAGGTTCATCGTCCCGGTCCAGCGGCCGGACACCATGTTGGGGATATATTTGGTTTTCTGCTCGTCGCTGCCCTTGATCAGAAGCGACGCGATCGCTCCCGACGTCAGCCCCTGGAACATCTCGAACGACTGGTTCGCCGACAGCACATACTCGCTGAACGCCGTCGACAGCACCTGCGGCAGGCCCTGGCCGCCATATTCCTCGGGCGCCGACAAGGTCGGCCAGCCGCCTTCGCAAAACTGCCGATAGGCGTCCTTGAAACCGTCGGGGATGGAGACCGAACCGTCGTCGTTGCGCTTGCAGCCCTGCTCGTCGCCGACCTTGTTCAACGGCGCCAGCACTTCGGCCGCGAACTTCCCGCCCTCGTCGAGGATCGCTTCGATCAGGTCCGGGGTCGCGTTGGCGAAGCCCTTCAGGTTCGAATAGTTTCCGACCTCGAGCACCTGGTCGAGGATGAAGCGCGTCTCGCGCACGGGGGCTGCATAAACGGCCATTATTCGGTGCTCCCTTGTTGGTTGCGGCCTGGGCGATCGGTCGGGCAACCCAGCGTGGTCAGAAACGTCTCGAGTTCGGCGATGGTCGCGTCGACGTCGTCCTTTTGACGACACAGCGCATCAATTCGTTGCCGGCAGCGCTCGATGGTCACTCGCCGCTGGGTCTGGCGGTGGTCGCCAAGGTCGTAGAGGTCGAGCATCTCGCGGATTTCGCTCAAGGAAAAGCCAACCCGCTTCCCGCGCAGGATCCAGCTCAGCCGCGCCCGGTCGCGATCCGAGTAGAGCCTCGTGGTGCCACGTCGCTCGGGAGCGATCAGTTGCTCGTCTTCATAGAACCGAAGCGCCCTGGGCGTGACTCCGAACGCTTCGCACAGCTCGCCGATCGCGTAGCGCGCATCCGATTTGCCGGCCAACGAATCCATCCTTCGGCTATGGTTTCCCTTTCCGTAAGCGTCAAGCGGCAGCGGCGGTGGCTCTGGGCTCCCTCTGGAGCGCCGCTCCCGTTCCAAAATGGGTTCACGCAAAGGGCGACAAACCCCGTCGCCGACCCTATAGGACGCCTCAAGTTTCAGCGGCCCGAGGCGGGGACATGTTTTCGACCAATCCGTTCGATGACGACAAGCTGCGCGAGGAATGCGGGATTTTCGGCATCTGGGGTGTCGACAACGCCGCGAGCTTCGTCGCGCTCGGCCTGCATGCGCTTCAGCACCGCGGCCAGGAAGCCGCCGGAATCACCAGCTTTGACGGCGCCCATTTCCAATCCCATCGCGCCATGGGCCACGTCGCCGGCAACTTCGACCGCGACGAGGTGATGCGCGCGCTGGCCGGCCGGACGGCGATCGGCCACGTGCGCTATTCGACCACCGGCGAGACCGCGTTGCGCAACGTCCAGCCGTTGTACGCCGAGCTCGCCGAAGGCGGCTTTGCGGTCGCCCACAACTGCAACCTCTCCAACGCGATGAAGCTGCGCCGGACTCTCAACCGCCGCGGCTCGATCTTCCAGTCGACCAGCGACACCGAGGTCATCATCCACCTCGTCGCCACTTCGCAATACACGACGACGGTCGAGCGGCTGATCGACGCGCTTCGCCAGGTCGAAGGCGCCTACTCGCTGCTGGTGCTGACCGAGGAAGGGTTGATCGCCTGCCGCGACCCGCTCGGCATCCGGCCATTAGTTATGGGCAAGCTCGGCGAGGCGACCATCTTCGCTTCCGAGAGCGTCGCCCTCGACGTGATCGGCGCGACCTTCATCCGCGAGGTCGAGCCGGGCGAGATCGTCCTGGTCAATAGATCGGGGATCCGCTCCTTCCGGCCGTTCGAACCGGCCGACCCCAAGCCCTGCATATTCGAGCATGTCTATTTCTCGCGGCCCGACTCGATCGTCGACGGCACCTCGGTCTACCAGGTCCGCAAGGACATCGGCGCCGAGCTCGCCCGCGAAGCCCCGGTTGAGGCCGACTATGTCGTTCCTGTCCCCGACAGCGGCGTTCCGGCGGCGATCGGGTTCAGCCAGGAATGCGGCATTCCCTTCGAGCTCGGGATCATCCGCTCGCACTATGTCGGCCGCACCTTCATCGAGCCGAGCGACGGCATCCGCCACCTCGGGGTCAAGCTCAAGCACAACGCCAATTCGGGCCTGGTCGCCGGCAAGCGCATTGTGCTGATCGACGACTCGATCGTTCGCGGCACGACCAGCCTCAAGATCGTCCAGATGATGCGCGATGCCGGGGCCCGCGAGGTCCACATGCGCATCGCCTCGCCGCCGACCCGCCACAGCTGCTTCTACGGGGTCGACACGCCCGAGCGCGCCAAGCTGCTCGCCGCGCAGATGGGGGTCGAGGCGATGGCCGACTACATCAACGCCGACAGCCTCGCCTTCATTTCGATCGAGGGGTTGTACCGGGCGCTCGGCTCGGAGCGGAACGATGCGCAGCCGCAGCGCTGCGACGCCTGCTTCACCGGCGATTATCCGACCAGCCTGACCGATTTCTCTGAAAAGGAGCGGGCGGGCTCGCTTTCGCTAGTCGCAAGCCGCTAACAAGCGCGACGAAAATGGCAGACGAACAGCCCCTCGCCGGCAAGCTGGCGCTCGTCACCGGTGCCAGCCGGGGCATCGGCGCGGCGACCGCGCAATCGCTTGCCGCTGCCGGTGCGCATGTGATTCTCGTCGCCAGGACGGCGAGCGCGCTCGAGGCCATCGACGACCGAATTCACGAGGCCGGCGGCAAATCGACCATCGCCCCGCTCGACCTCACCGACGGCGAGTCGATCGGCAAGCTCGCCGCCGCGGTCGCCGAGCGCTGGCAAAAGCTCGACATTCTAGTCCTCAACGCGGCGATGCTCGGCTCGCTGACTCCGGTCGAGCATATCGATCCCAAGGAATATGGCCGGGTTCTCGGCCTCAACCTGCTCGCCAACCAGGCGATGATCGCGGCCTTCGATCCCCTGCTTCGAAAGGCCGATCGCGCCGACGTCGTTGCGCTGACCTCCTCGGTGGGCAGCGAGCCGCGCGCTTTTTGGGGCGCCTACGGCTCGTCCAAGGCAGGGCTGGAGACGCTGCTCGGCGCCTATGCCGACGAGACCGAGCACAGCGGCCGGATCCGAGTGCATATCGTCGACCCCGGAGCGACCCGAACCCGGATGCGCCAGCTCGCCTTTCCGGGCGAGGAGCCCGACAGCGTCAAGCCGCCCGAAGTGGTGGCGGTTGCGATCCTCGAACGGCTGCAGTCCGAAGCTCCCAGCGGCGAGCGGGTGCGGATCGACGCTTAGCCCTTGACCATCGTCACCTGTGCGACGTCGATCGCGCCGCCGCGGAAACCGCCTTCGCAATACATCAGATAATAGCGCCACAGCTGGTGGAATTCCTCGCCGAATCCGTCGAGGTCGCCGCGCGCGACCGCTTCGTCGTAGCGCTGACGCCAGAGGTTCAGGGTTTGCGCATAATCCGGGCCGAAACCGTCGCGGTCGTCCCAGGACAGCCCGCGCTCTCTCGCCAGCCCCTCGAACCGAGGCTCGTCGACGAGCAGGCCGCCGGGGAAGATGTAGGTCTGGATGAAATCGGCGCTTCTCGAATAGCGCTCGAACAGGCGGTGATCGATGCTGATGAACTGCAGCGCGGCGCGGCCGCCAGGCTTCAAATTGCGGGCGATGGAATCGAGATAGGCGCCCCACCAGCGCATGCCCACCGCCTCAACCATCTCGACCGACGCGACGGCATCGAACTGCTCGGCGATCTCGCGATAATCCTGAAGCCGGATTTCGATCCGGTCCGACAACCCGGCCTCCGCCACCTTGACGTCGGCCCACGCCTTTTGCTCCTCGGACAGGGTCAGGCCGACGACCGTCACATTTCGCTTCGCCGCCTCGACGGCGAGGCTCCCCCAGCCGCAGCCGATGTCGAGCAGCCGCTGCCCGGGTTGCAGCTCGAGCCGGTCGAGCAACAGCGAAATCTTGCGCCGCTGCGCCGTCTCAAGGGGCTCGTCGGGCGAAGCGAATCGCGCCGACGAATAGGTCATCGTCGGGTCGAGCCAGGCCGCGTAGAAATCGTTGCCGAGGTCATAATGCGCCGCGATGTTGCGCTTGGCCTTGCCCGGCGCATTGTCGCGCAGCCGATGCGCCAGCGCGTTCACCCAGCGGAACGGACCTTTCGCCCGGGCCGCTCGGCCGAGCTCCACCGAATTGGCAGTGAACAGCTCGAACAAAGCCACCGGGTCGGGGCTCGACCATTCGCCGAGCGTCCACGCCTTGTACCAGCCGACTGAACCGGAGGTTGCCAGCCGGACCAGCCCCATCCAGCTCCTCAGCTGGACGACCGCGACCGGACCGGGACCGTGGAAACCGATTTGCCGGTGGCTTCCGTCGGGAAGAGTCCCTTCGATCCCGCCGGTCACGAGCCGGGCATCGAGCTGATCCAAAATCTTTGCGAAGGCCGGCGAAACTAGCCGCGCGGCCAAGCCCCCGCCGACCGCGAAGCCGCGGTCCGCACGAACCAGATGCTCGCCCCTTCCTGTCATGCCTCGGGCATTAGCAGCCGGGGCCGCCGGTCGGCATAATAG
>JBPCQE010000073.1:0-3915 GCA_050998435.1 Sphingomicrobium sp.
ACCGCCAGCAGGGGCTGCTGGTGGCGCGCGGCTATCCGCTCCAGGACATGATGTGCCAGATCTATTCGAACAAAGGCGACAAGCTCCAGGGCCGGCAGCTGCCGATCATGTATTCGGACAAGGCGCACGGCTTCTTCTCGATCTCGGGTAATCTCGGCACCCAGTTCCCGCAGGCGGTCGGCTGGGCGATGGCCTCGGCGATCAAGGGCGACAGCCGCATCGCCATGGGCTGGATCGGCGACGGAGCGACCGCGGAAGGCGACTTCCACGCCGGCATGACATTCGCCGCGGTCTACAACGCGCCCGTCGTGCTGGCGGTGGTCAACAACCAGTGGGCGATCTCGAGCTTCTCCGGGATCGCCGGCGCCGAGCGCGCGACCTTCGCCCAGCGCGCGGTCGGCTACGGCATCGCCGGATTGCGGGTCGACGGCAATGACGCGCTGGCGGTCTACGCGGCAGTGCGCTGGGCGGCGGAACGCGCTCGAACCAACCTCGGCCCGACGCTGATCGAGTTCTTCACCTACCGCGCGGAAGGCCACTCGACCTCCGACGACCCGTCGGGCTACCGGCCGGCGGGCGAGGCCAAGGCGTGGCCGCTGGGCGACCCGGTCGAGCGGCTCAAGGCGCATCTGATCGCGCTTCGCGAATGGGACGACGAGCGCCACTTGGCGATGGCCGCCGAGGCCGACGCTACAGTCCGCGCGGCGCAAAAGGAGGCCGAGAAGCTCGGAATCCTGCCGCAGCAGGGCAAGGATGATATCGGCAGCATGTTCGAGGACGTCTACGCCGAGATGCCGTGGCACATCGCCGAGCAGCGCGATGCGGCGCTCGCCGAAAGCAAGGGCGACTAGTTCTGTGCCGCAGATGAACATGATCCAGGCGATCAACAGCGCCCACAAGGTGACAATGGCGCGCGATCCCGATGTCGTCGTGTTCGGCGAGGACATTGGTTTTTTCGGCGGCGTGTTCCGCGCCACAGAGGGGCTGCAGCGCGAGTTCGGCTCGACCCGCGTGTTCGATTGCCCGATCTCCGAAGGCGGGATCGTCGCAATGGCGGTCGGCATGGCGGCGTATGGTCTGAGGCCGGTCGTTGAGATCCAATTCGCCGACTACATCTACCCGGGCTACGACCAGATCGTCAGCGAAGTGGCCAAGATCCGTTATCGGACCGCCGGCGAATGGGCGATGCCGATGGTCATCCGCTCGCCCTATGGCGGCGGCATCTTCGGCGGCCAGACGCACAGCCAAAGCCCCGAGAGCCTGTTCACCCATATCGCGGGCCTGAAAACGGTGATCCCGTCGACGCCCTATGACGCCAAGGGCCTGCTGATCGCCGCGATCGAGGACCCCGACCCGGTGATCTTCTTCGAGCCCAAGCGCATCTACAACGGCCCGTTCGACGGCCACCACGACCGGCCGGTGACGCCGTGGTCGAAACACCCGGCGAGCGACGTGCCCGACGGCCATTACACGGTGCCGCTCGGCAAGGCGGCGGTAGTTCGCAAGGGCGAAGCGCTGACGCTTTTGGCTTACGGGACGATGGTCCATGTCGCGCTCGCCGCAATCGAGGCGCAGGGGCTGGATGCCGAGGTGATCGACCTGCGCACTTTGGTGCCGCTCGACATCGCCGCCATCGAGGCTTCGGTCGAAAAGACCGGCCGCTGCCTGGTCGTCCAGGAAGCGCCGCGCACCAGCGGCTTCGGCGCCGAGCTCGCCGCGCTGGTCCAGGAGCGCTGCTTCTATCATCTCGAAAGCCCGGTCGAACGGGTGACCGGCTGGGACACGCCCTATCCGCACTCGTACGAATGGGCCTATTTCCCCGGCCCCAAACGCATGAAGAAAGCGCTCGAGAAAGTGATGGCCGACTGATGGCGCGATACGAGTTCAAGCTGCCCGACATCGGCGAAGGGATCGCCGAAGCCGAGATCGTCGCCTGGCACGTCAAGCTCGGCGACCGCGTCGAGGAAGACCAGCAGCTCGCCGACATGATGACCGACAAGGCGACGGTCGAGATGGAAACGCCGGTCGCCGGCAAGGTGGTCGAGCTGGCCGGCGAGGTCGGCGACCTCGTACCAATCGGCTCCGTTCTCGCGGTGATCGAAACCGATGGCGCCGCGGCGGCTGAAGAATCGGAAAAGGAAGTGCCGATCGCCGACGGCGCGGAACGGCCGACGGCCGCGCAGGAACAAGCGATGCCGAGCGTCGATGTCGACGAATCTCCCCTCCCGCCAGCGGGAGGGGATAAGCCGCGCAGCGGCGACAGGGGTGGGCCTGTCAAAGCCGCCGCGAAGGTCGGGACAGGTCCTCCCCCTGCCCCTCCCGCTAGCGGGAGGGGCAGGGCCCTCGCCTCCCCCGCCGTCCGCCAGCGGGCGCGCGACCTCGGCATCGCTCTTGATGAGGTGAAGACCGCGAGCGACCGCGTGCGCCACTCGGACCTCGACGCTTATCTGCTCTACAACGGCGGCACGGTTTCGGGCCGCGGCACCGCGCCCAGAGGCGACGAGACGATCAAGGTCGTCGGCCTGCGCCGCAAGATCGCCGAGAACATGGCCGAGGCGAAACGCCGAATCCCGCACTTCACTCTGGTCGAGGAGTTCGACGTCACCGCGCTCGAGGTAACCCGGGCGATGATGAACCGCGACCGCGGCGACGATCCCAAGCTGACGCTGCTGCCGTTCCTGATCACCGCGATGGGCAAGGCGGTTGCACAATGGCCGATGCTCAACGCGACCTTTGACGACGACGCGATGGTACTCACCCGCCACGCGGCGATGCATCTCGGAATGGCGACCCAGACGGAGGGCGGGCTGATGGTGCCGGTGATCCGCAACGCCGAGCGGATGAGCGTCTGGCAGCTCGCGGCAGAGATCCTCCGCCTCGCCGAGGCGGCGCGCAGCGGGAAAGCGAGCCGCGACGAGCTGATGGGCTCGACCATCACCTTGTCGAGCCTCGGCCCGATGGGCGGCATTACCTCGACTCCGGTCATCAACCGGCCGGAAGTGGCGATCATCGCCGTCAACAAGGTCGAGGACAAAGTCGTGGTGATCGACGGCGAGATCGAGGTCGCCAAGCGGATGAACCTGTCGCTGTCCTGCGATCACCGGGTGGTCGACGGTTGGGACGCGGCGAGCTTCCTCCAGGCGATGAAAGCGCTGATCGAGAATCCGCTAGGGCTGCTCTCCGGTTGATCCGCGCGCCGGGATCAGCGCTCTAGAGCTTAGGCTTTTTGCATTTGTCCGTTGCCGCCGGGGCACCGGGCGCGCTCGGTTGCAGCCCGCCCTGGACGATAATCCCCGAACCTGCGGTCTTGCCGCCCTGGACGATGATGCCCGCGGAGCCGTCGCTTTCGCAAATGTGCGCGGGCTCGATCGTGCTCATCGTCACGATCGGGCCGGCATCGGGCGCAACGGCGGGCGGTGAGGCTACCGACACCTGCGTTGCAAGCAGGATGGTGCTCAGCATATCTCCTCCTTCCTCACAGTCGCCCGGATGTGGCTAGCGCCAGCGCCACAGTTCGCTCCTTGGCGTCCTTGAGGCCGCCGGCACCGAGCAGATAGATCGCGGTGCGGTTGCCCTTGCCGACATAGAGCCCGATCTCGCGCGAATAATAAGCTTCCTCGCCGTTGATCGAAACCGGCTCGAGCTCATAGCCCTGCTCTTTGGCACCGGCGATCGCGCTGGCCAGATCGACCGGCTGCACGGTGACACTGGCCTGGCCCAGGTCGGCCAGCCGCTCGCCCTGGTAGCCGTACTGGCAGATGTCGAGCCCGGCCGGGCCGCCGTCGTTGGGCAGGCGCTCGACGTCGCGGCCAAGCGCCTCTTTGGCGTCGGCCTCGGTCAGGATATCGCACGCTTTCGGAACCGAGGACGGGGCCTCGACTGTCGCCGCTGATTCACTCGCGGGTGCTTCCGACT
>JBPCQE010000078.1:0-2629 GCA_050998435.1 Sphingomicrobium sp.
GGATTGAGGTGGTTCCAGCGCTGCCGGCCCTTGCGCATTGCGATCACCAGATCGGCCTCCTCGAGTACTTTCAGGTGCTGCATCACCGTGCAGCGGTCGCGCTCCGGGAACAGAGCGCAAATCATGCCGGTGGTCAGCGGCTGGTCGCGAAGCTGGTCGAGAATCTGCCGGCGGACCGGCGCCGCCAGCGCTTTGAACGTACGGTCGTAGCGGTCGCTGATTGACATGTTGTAATTCTATAACCTATTTAACCACGACTCAAGCGAAGACTCAAGGGGGCTCGTCATGGATCTGAAGTTCAGGGTTGCGGCCCGGATCGCCAAGCCGGTTCACGAGGTGTTCGAGGCGGTCGCCGACCCCCAGCAGCTGTCGCAATATTTCACCACCGGCGGCGCTCAGGGACGGCTCGAGACCGGCGCGACCGTGACCTGGGATTTTCACGATTACCCGGGCGCTTTCCCGGTCCAGGTGGTCGAGGTCGTGCCCGACGAAAAAATCGTCCTTCGCTGGGCGGCGAGCGAGGGCGAGGCGCCCAACTTGCCCGATGTCGACGCCAAGGTCCGCGAAACCGATTACCAGACCCAGGTTACGATGACATTCGCGGGCCTCGACGATGGCCGAACGCTGGTCGAAATCGCGGAAGAAGGCTGGCGCGAAACCGAAGGGGCGCTGAAAGCGAGCTACGGCAACTGCCAGGGCTGGTCACAGATGCTGTGCGCGCTCAAAGTATGGCTCGAGCACCGCATCAACCTGCGCTCCGACATGTATCGGTAGCCCTTGAGCCGCGGAACCGGCGTCGCCCGAACCGGTTCAACTGTGCGATGGCGATGTTATGTTCGAAAGCCTTGTCCGCGCTCGCCGCGATGGCGTTGGTCGGAGCGTGCGCAGCGGCGCGGCCCGCGGCGCCCGCCGCCACTGCGCAATCGATCCTGCAAAGCTCGACTCCGGCCGACGGCTCGACCGTCGAGGGCCCGGTCGACTTTCTCGAGTTTCGCTTCTCACCGCCCGCGCGGCTGACCGAGCTGACCGTCACCGGCAGCGACGGCCTCACCATGCCGATGATGGTGACCGCGGTCGGCGAAGTCGGGAGTTACTCGATCCCGCTGTCCGGCCTCGAGGCCGGCGCCTACACGGTCAATTGGCGGGCGACCGCGGTAGGCACGTCGCATCGCGGCAGCTTTGGCTTCACCGTGCGCTAGCTTGAGCCGGCCGCGGCAAGCCAGAAGACGTGGAGGATTCTACGCGGGCGACGAGCCTTCGCCACGCCGTCGTATTGGTTCGCGCCTTTAGTGCGCTTCGGTGCCCTTGGCTTCCAACAGCGTTTCACGGACGTCCGCGCGAGTCAAGCGATTGAATTAACGGCGAGTAAAGTGGAGTCAGCGCCGCTCCCTCGACAGCCGCGACATCAGGATCGCGGCTCGCTTGGCCTGGCGGAAGATCGACGGGATATCGATCGTCTCGCCCGGCGCATGATCGCCGCGGCTCGCGGCGCCGAGTCCGGCCAAGCCGTCGACATCGGCGGCGACGAAGCTGATGTCGGCGGCGCCGCGCTTGACCGGGTCGAGCTCGCCCATCTCGGGCAAGCCCATGTCCTGGTTGACTCGGTTCAGGCGGCCGAGGAGCGCGCGGTTGGCTTCCGTCGGCGCCATCGGCGGATAGCCGTCCGGAGCGAACTCGATCCGCGATTGCGCCCCGTTGAGCGGCTGGGCGACAATCGCCCGCATCTTCGCCTGGGCGCGCGCGATCTGGTCGCGGCTGAGCGCGCGCAGGTCGCCGCGGGCGATCGCACTTCCGGCGATGACGTTGCCCTTGCCGGTCGCCGAAACGCGGATCTTGTCGGCGCCGAGCTCGGCCGTCGTTCCGCCGCCGATCAGCCCGACGTTGTAGGTCAGCTTGTCCTCCGGCAGCTCGCGGCGGAAAGCGTCGATGATCCGCGTCAGCTCATAGATCGCGCCCGAGCCGGCGGCGGGAGTGAAGATGCCGCTGGAATGCCCACTGCGGGCCGACACCGTCACCGTCCACTCGTCCGAGCTGCGCCGAGCGACCGAGCCCATGTCGCGGCCCTGATCCTGGACCAGGCCCTCGAAATCGAGCGCGACGTCGGCCCATTTGCCGGCCGCGATCAGGTCGCGGCGGGCGATTTCGAGCGGCCCGGCATCCTCCTCGTCGCCGGTCAGGAAGACCGTGATGTCGGCGCTTTTGAGAACGCCTGCCGCTTGCATCGCGCGCAGGGCCGCGACGATCACCGCCATCCCGCCCTTGTCGTCACCGGCGCCAGGGCCCTCACCCTCGTCGCCGCGGCGGACCCAGCGCTGGAACGGCGAATCCGCCTCGAACACCGTGTCGAGATGGCCGATCAACAGCAGGCGCTTGCCGCGGCCGTTCCCTTTGTGCCGGGCGACGAGGTGGCCCGCGCGGTTGGCGGCCTTGAGGTCGATCCATTCGACTTTAAAGCCGAGCGGCTCCAGTTCGGCGCGCACCATGTCGCCGACCGCTTTGACCCCGGCGAAGTTCATCGTGCCGCTGTTCTGGTTCACCCACTTGGCCAGCATCGCGACGGTGCGCTCCTGCTCCGCATCGACGGTTCGCGTCATCGCCTGCTCGGGCCGCGTAAGCTCGGCGGCGGCGG
>JBPCQE010000139.1:0-14805 GCA_050998435.1 Sphingomicrobium sp.
TCATGGGCAGCTGCACCGCCGGCGGCGCCTACGTTCCGGCGATGAGCGACGAGAGCATCATCGTCCGCAACCAGGGGACGATCTTCCTCGCCGGCCCGCCGCTGGTGAAAGCCGCGACCGGCGAGGAAATCTCAAGCGAAGACCTCGGCGGCGGCGACCTCCACGCGCGCAAGTCGGGCGTCGTCGATCATCTCGCCGAGGATGACGAGCACGCGCTGACCATCGTCCGCGACATCGTCTCGCACCTCGGCTCGGAGCTGGGCGCCGACGTCGAGACCCGCGAGCCGCGGCCGCCGCTGCACGAGGCCGAGGAGCTGTACGGGCTGATCCCCGAAGATGTGCGCGAACCCTATGACGTGCGCGAGCTGATCGCGCGGCTGGTCGACGGATCGGAGTTGCACGAGTTCAAGCCTTTGTTCGGATCGACCCTCATCACCGGTTTCGCCCATATCTGGGGAATTCCGGTCGCGATCCTCGCCAACAACGGCGTCCTGTTCTCCGAAAGCGCGGTCAAGGGCGCGCATTTCATCGAGCTCGCCTGCCAGCGCCGGATCCCGCTGCTGTTCCTGCAGAACATTTCGGGCTTCATGGTCGGCGGCAAATATGAGGCGGAAGGGATCGCCAAGCATGGCGCCAAGCTGGTCACCGCGGTCGCTACCGCGCAGGTGCCCAAGATCACCGTTCTGATCGGCGGCAGCTTCGGCGCCGGCAATTACGGAATGGCCGGCCGCGCCTACTCGCCGCGCTTCCTGTTCACTTGGCCCAACAGCCGAATCTCGGTGATGGGCGGCGAGCAGGCGGCGTCGGTGCTGGCCGCCGTCCACCGCGACGCCGACAAATGGACCGCCAAACAGGCCGAAGCCTTTAAGCAGCCGATCCGCGAGGATTACGAGGAGCAGGGCAACCCGTGGCACGCAACGTCGCGGCTGTGGGACGACGGAATCATCGACCCCGCGCAAACCCGCGACGTGCTCGGGCTGGCGTTTGCGGCGTGCCTCAATGCGCCGATCCCGGAGCGAGCGCAGTTCGGCGTGTTCCGAATGTGATGGCCAAAATCCGCGCCGACCAATTGCTCGTGTCGCGCGGCTTGGCTGATAGCCGGACCCGGGCGCAGGCGCTGATCCTCGCCGGAAACGTGTTTTCAGGTGACAAACGCGTCGCCAAGGCGGGCGACCTGCTCGCCGATGATGCGCCGCTGGAGGTCAAAGGCCGCGACCACCCGTGGGTGTCGCGCGGCGGGGTCAAGCTCGACCATGGGCTGACCCATTTCGGCTTCAACGTCGCCGGCGCGGTGGCGCTCGACGTCGGCTCGTCGACCGGCGGCTTCAGCGACGTGCTGCTGAGCCGCGGCGCGGCCAAAATCTACGCGGTCGACGTCGGCACCAACCAGCTGGCGTGGAAGCTTCGCCAGGACGCGCGGGTCATCGTCCACGAGCAGACCAACGCGCGCTACCTCGACTCGTCGATCGTTCCGGAGCCGGTCGACGTGGTCGTCTGCGATGCGAGCTTTATCGGACTGTCGAAGGTGCTGGGCCCCGCGCTCGCGCTTGCCAGGCCGGGTGCGAAACTGGTCGCCCTGGTCAAGCCGCAGTTCGAGGCTGGGCGCGCGGAGGTCGGCAAGGGCGGGGTGGTTCGCGACCGAACGGTCCACAGCCGCGTTTGCGATTCGGCGGCGGACTGGATCGAGTCGCAGGGCTGGACCGTATGGGGCGTCACCGAGAGCCCCATCACCGGGCCCGAAGGCAATGTTGAATTCTTGCTGGGAGCCGTGAAAAATGGCTGAGGCCGCCGATCAGCATCGATGGTGGCGGTTCGCGCTGGTCACCGTGCCCGCGATCGTCCTGCTCGGGTCGGCAAGCGGCTCGGTATCCGGGTCCGGCTACGGCAACCCATGGTTCGACGATCTCGTGAAGCCGTTCTTCATGCCGCCGGGCTGGGTGTTCGGGGCGGCCTGGACGACGCTTTACGCGCTCTTGGGACTCGCGCTGGCGATGATCCTCGCCGAGCCGCCCTCCAAGCGTCGCCGCAAGGCCCTGATCCTGTTTTTCGCCCAGCTCACGCTCAATTTCGCCTGGTCGCCGATCTTCTTCGCGGCTCACGACATCCGGCTGGCGATGATCACCATTATCGTCATGCTGGCGCTGGCCGCCGCGGCCGCCGGTCAATTCTTCCGCATCCGGCCACTGGCAGGGGCGCTGGTGACACCCTATCTGGCATGGCTGTGCTTCGCGGCGGCTCTGACTTCCGCGATCGACAAGTTGAACCCGGGCGCGGGCACGCCGCTTCTTGGGTGACAAGGAGACCAAAGATGCAGTCCGAGAACCGCTTGTTCGACGACCTTGTGAAGATGGTGAACGGAGTCGCCGGGACCATGGCCGGCGCCGGCCGCGAGGCCGAGGGCGCTATGCGCGAGCGGATGCGCGAATGGGTCGGCGGAATGGATTTCGTCGGCCGCGACGAGTTCGAAGCGGCCAAGGCGATGGCCGCCGCGGCGCGCGACGAGAACGAGATATTGAAGGCGCGGATCGCGGCGCTCGAGGGCAAGGTCGCCGGGCCGGTTGCCGGCGCTAAGCGCGCGCCGGGTCCTGGTTCGAGAAAAGGGCCGAAACCGGAGGGGCGGCCCTGAGCGAGCCCGACGAGCAGGAAGAGCGCGACGACGGCGCTCCGATCGAGGTCCTCGAGCAGTATTTCGACGCTCGCGGCTGGGCGTGCGAGCGCTCGGGCGAAGGGGAGATCGTTGCCTCGGCGACCGGCAGCTGGGCGCAATATGAGCTTCGCGGAGTTTGGCGGCCCGAGGACCAGGTGCTGCAATTCCTCGCCTTTCCCGACATCAAGGTGGCGGTCGAAAAACGCGCCGCGATCTACGAGGCGCTGGGCCTGATCAACGAACAATTGTGGCTCGGCCATTTCGAGATGTGGTCCGGCTCCGGGCTGATCGTCTTCCGGCACTCGGCAATTCTCGACGCGCGCGAAGGCGAGGGGCTGAGCCTCGAGCAGGCCGAAGCGATCACCGAGGCGGCGATGGAGGAGTGCGAGCGCTTCTACCCGGTGTTCCAGTTCGTGCTGTGGGGCGGCAAATCGCCGGGCGAGGCGATCGCCGCCGCGCTGATCGATACGCACGGCGAAGCCTGACTTGGTCGCGCTTCCAACCCCGACCTGGTTGATCGGCTGCGGCAACATGGCGGGGGCGATGCTCGACGGCTGGCGGTCGGGCGGAGTCGACCTGTCGGGCGCGGTCGCGATCCGGCCGAGCGGTGACGCGACGGAAGGTGTTCGGACGGTCACTTCAATGGCGGAGGCTGGCGAGCCGCCGAAGCTCGCGATCCTTGGCTTCAAGCCGCAGAAGCTCGACGAGGTCGCGCCCGAATTCGGGCGGTTGCTGAGCGGGGAAACCGTGGTCGTGTCGATCCTCGCCGGGGTCGAAGCGGCGAGCCTGCGAAGCCGCTTCCTGCGGGCGCGCTCGATTGTCCGGGCGATGCCCAATTTGCCGGTGTCGATCCGCCGCGGAGTGATCGCGCTCTACAGCGACGATGCCGACGACGCGCTGCGCGCCCAGCTGTCCGAGCTCGCGGCCATGCTCGGTTATGCGCTGTGGACCAACAGCGAGGCGACCTTGGCGGCGATCGGCTCAGTCGCCGGCGCGGGCCCCGCCTATTCCGCGCGCTTCATCGCCGCGCTCGCCAAGGCGGGACAAAGGCGCGGGCTGCCGGAATCCTTGGCCGCGACGATCGCGCTCGAAACGGTGCTCGGGACCGCCTGGCTCGGCGCGGCAAGCGGCGCGAGCCCGGACGCGATCGCCCGCCGAGTCGCCAGTCCCAACGGCACCACCGAGGCCGGCCTCGCTGTCCTCGACCCGCAGCTCGACGACCTCGTCGCCGCGACCATCGACGCCGCCGCCCGCCGCGGCGCCGAGCTCGCCGAGGAGGCCGAGCAAGCCATTGCTAAACGGCCGTAGCTGTTAACTTCGCTTAGTGGTCGGCCGTCGCTTTGGGCTCCTTGCGGTTGGACTCGCCCCCGGAGGTTTCGGCCGCGGCGGCCGGGGCACTTCGGCCTTAGGATCGCGCACCGGCGGCCGGCCAACCGGTTTGTCGGGCGGGCGCTTCGCTGGCCCTACTCGCGGCAGCAGTGCCCATGGCGAAGTGGGCGTGTGCAGCACTCCGTTTGCGATTAGGTCGTCGAACACCTTCAGCGATGGAGCGAACTTGCCGAATGCGTCGAACACGCCGGGCGGCAGGGCAACTGGGGAGCGCAACAATGACGCGCCGCTGAGCAGTGTTCGCGCCGCTTTGTCGAGAAGGTATCCGCCGATCGCGAAGGCGAGATAAACCAAGAGCATGACGATGATCGCCGCGACGGGAGCCATTACAGTGATCACGATGCCGGCAATCCAGCCCCCGATGGCGGCCGTCACGACGATCAAAATCACAACGAGAAGACCAAAGCCGAAGCCGACGCTGACATCTGCGTCGACGTCGGGAACCTTCGCAACGCGCAAATTTGCAACCGACGCCGCGTCATCGACGTCGAAACCGAGCGGCAAGGTGAAATCCACCCGCACATTAGCCACCGTAATCTCAAGCGGAATGAGGCTCGATACGACCGGAAGCCCGCTCTTGACCGCGGCGGTGAAGTGCCCGACAAGACTCAATTGCTTCGGCTTGCCAGGCTCGCCGTCGAGACAAACGGAGATTCCGTCAGTCGCTCCGCCACCGATCGCGACGCCGCCGAAATTCGCGGTCACGCTGGTGAGATTGCAGCAGCGCACGTGATTGTTGTTGGCGACGTCGACGGTGCCAACAGTCGCCGGAATCGGCAGGGAAAATGCGGGCAGACGCTCAACGAGACAGCAGACCAAATCGAGCAGGAACGCGTTACCGATCAGGACATTGCAGTCGATGTTGCCGGTCGGAGTGAAGGCTGGAAAACCGGGCAGGGCCGTGCTGCCCGCACGTTTGAACCCGACCTGGAGCAGATAGGTGCCCGAGGTTGTCACATTCAGCGCGGCGTCGGCACCGGTTGCCATCATGTCGGCGTCGCACGAGGCGCCGGCGCCCGGATAGAGCAAGCGGCCGGTTTCGCCCAGCAACCGGGTCAGCGCGTCGTCGAACGCTGCCGCTACGAGCTTCGGGATCGGCGCCACCAGATTTGTGACGATGTTGGCAACCACCGCGGGCTCCGCGATCACGGCCGGGATGCTAAGCTGCGCAAAGATCTGATTGACAGCACTCTGGAGCGCGGCAGCGACGGAATTTTCCAAATTCGGATCGAGTCCGCCGATTTGGCCGACCTCCACCTCCCTAACCCTGAACAATAGCCCAAAGCGGGTCGCGGCGGAGGGTCCGTCGAGGCCGAGCACGACATTGGCTGGGAGCTCAAGCGGCGCTGACGGCGTCAGGTCGACCGCGACCGGCATGATCACCGGCATCGGGATGCCCGGCACCGTAAGGTCATCAAATGCGATCGTCCCGTCGCCGCTGCCGTTGGACAGCGTCCCAGCGACCGGGGGCAATTGCAGATCTCCGGCGCCGGTGCCGAGATTGGGAACTCCCCCAGCGAATATGATGTTGCTGAGGGTGCCGTTCTGGGCCGGCAGGTCGACCGCGCCGCCGATGTTTGTAAGGGCCAGTGCCTGAGGCCCCAACTCGATCTTCACTGAATTCGAAGTAGCTGTGACCGCGAGCAAGGCCTCGGCCACCACTTCCACGAATGCAACGACGTTCAGCCCTCCGGTCGCCGGCGGAGTGCCCGGGATGACCGGGACGATTTGAGTGATGCGCATTTGGGCATGCAAAGCCCGGGATAGCCAATGGCAAAGGATTGGTCAGCCCTTCGAGCGCAGGTCCGAATATACGCCACAATCCGTCGACGAAGGATTGTCCGCCAATGCTGATTACGGTGTCGTATGGCCCGGCCATCTCTTGTTCCCCTTTTTAAGAGCGTCGACCGAGCGGTTGGAGGCAATAACAGCAGTGAAGGAAATTGTCTCGCTGCTTCGCGTCGCTTGGCCCGGCCGTACAGCCGAACTTGCCGCCCGCGCCCGCCTGCCCTAGGCGCCGCCTGAATGGCCGAGCAGCGCACTTTCGACGACCGCGACGGGTGGATCTGGTTCGACGGCAAGCTCGTCCCGTGGCGCGAGGCCAACGTCCATATCCTCACCCACGCGCTGCATTATGCGAGCAGCGTGTTCGAGGGCCAGCGCGCGTACAACGGCGAGATTTTCAAGCTCACCGAGCACAGCCGGCGGCTGCACGCGAGCGCGCAAATCCTCGGCTTCGAGATCCCGTGGAGCGTCGAAGAGGTCGATGCCGCGTGCAAGGAAGTCCTGAAGGCCAACGGCCTCGTCGACGCCTACATGCGGCCGGTCGCATGGCGCGGTTCCGAGCAGATGGGGGTGACGGCCCGCGGCACCAAGCCGCACCTCGCCATCGCCGCCTGGGAGTGGGGCAAATATTTCGGTCCCGCGCTGGCCGAAAAGGGCATCCGCTTGGACATGGCGCGCTATCGCCGCCCCGCGCCTTACACCGCGCCGGTGCATTCGAAGGCAGCCGGCTTGTACATGATCTGCACTTTGTCGCGTCAGCAGGCGGAAGGCCGCGGCTTCGACGATGCGCTGATGCTCGACTGGCGCGGCCAGGTCGCCGAGGCAACTGGGGCCAACGTGTTTTTCGTCCGCGACGGCGAGCTCCACACGCCGACCCCCGACTGCTTCCTCGACGGGATCACCAGGCGCACGGTGATGGACCTCGCCCGCAACCGCGGAGTCGAGGTCGTCGAGCGGGCGATCTGGCCGGAGGAGCTCGAGAGTTTCGAGCAGATGTTCCTGACCGGAAGCGCGGCCGAGGTGACCTTCGTCCAGTCGGCGGGTCCGTGGAACTTCGCGGTCGGCGACCTGTCGCGGGCGCTCGCCAAGGATTACGACGACACGGTCAACGGGCGCCTCGCCAACGGCTGACAAGGAACCGCCAGCCCTTTTCTCGGCGATTTCCGAGGGTATAAGCGCCGTCTCTCCCGCATGACGGGCTCGCCTGCTGGGGCGTCGCCAAGTGGTAAGGCACAGGTTTTTGGTATCGGCATTCGCAGGTTCGAATCCTGCCGCCCCAGCCATTCTCAAACGGCCGGTGGTTCGGGCCGGCTAGGTATGAGCTGTGCGACATCCGTTCCGCATCTTTGAGTGAAAGCGGACACGGGTACGCAACCGTTCGGAGGATTGGACAGTTTCCCTCTTCAGCTAGTTTCAGGAGATCGAACTCTGTCAGATATCTTGTGGACGGTGCAACGCGGCGAGGGTCCGGTGGCTGCCGCGGCGATCCACGACGGCCACGGCTTGCGGGCGGAGATCGCCGAGCGGATGGTTCTGTCCGATGCCGACCGGCTGCGCGAGGAAGACCCGTTCACCGGCCAGGCGATTCGCGACGTGCCGACGCACATTGTCGCCCGTCAATCGCGCTTCGAAGCCGATCTCAATCGCGATTCGAACACGGCGGTGTATCGAACGCCCGAGCAGTGCTGGGGATTGAAGGTGTGGCGGGCGCCGCTCGAGGAAGACGTGGTCGGGCGGTCGCTCGACTATCATCGCCGTTTCTATGCGACCGTTGCCGGCGTTCTCGACGAGATCGCCGCCGATTACCCGCGCTTCGTGCTGCTCGACGTCCACAGCTACAACCACCGCCGCGACGGTCCGGGCGCGCCTGCTACACCGGCCGAGAAAGCGCCCGAAATCAACATCGGCACCTTTTCGATGCCGCGGGACGACTGGGCATGGCTGATCGACCCGCTGATGGACGCGATGCGGGATTATGATTTCGGCGGCCGTCACCTCGACGTGCGCGAGAATGTCGCTTTCCAGGGTAAGGGCGAACTGACCCGCTTCGTCCACGAGCGCTACCCGCGAACGGGCTGCGCGATCGCGATCGAGTTCAAGAAATTCTTTATGGACGAGTGGAGCGGCGAGCCGGACTCGGCGGCGCTCGATCACATGCGCGGCTGGGTCAACCATGTCGCGGCGGCGGCGCGGGTGCTGCTCGATGGCCGATAGCATCGGCCAGCCGGCCGACAGGCCCGCCGTCCAATCCGGTATCGAGACCCCGTTCCGGCTGCGGCTCGAGGGTGGCGGACGAGCGCATGTCGATCGCCTGCTGCCGTTCCTGATCCTGAACCGGGCCGGAGGGGCGGACAGCCTTGCGGCGCGGGTGGCGGCGATCAGCCCGACTTACGTGGTCTGGCCGGGGCCGGATGATGGCGAGGCGGTCGACGCAACCCAACGGATCGCGTGCGCTGCCCATGCCGAGTTCGCGCACGTCCTGGTGGTGTCGCTGTACGACCTGGCCAGGGACTCGTCGCTGGACGCCGACCAGCCGAAGCTCGAGGCATTCACCGTGCGGCTTAGCGCCAGCGTGGACGCGCCGGCCCAGGCAGCGGCGAAGCGCCTGGCCGAGGCGCTCGAGAAGATCGAGATCGATCTCAGGAACTGCTGCGTCGAGCATGTCTCGGAAGCCTGGTTCGAGTCCGGCGTCGAAGAGCTCGTCCGGCGATTGCCATGGCTGTCGCATGTCTCGCTGGGGCTGCCGCAGACCTATCGAGTGCCCGGCCAGGAAGTCATTTACCCGCAGTTGCTCCACGAGCTGGAGATCGGCGTCTTCGACGCCCTGCTCCAGGCGAGCCACGCATTTCTGGCGGAGATTTCGCCCGATCCGCCCAAGTCGCACCGGGCGCTTGGCCGCCGCAGTTTCATCGCCGCGGCGCGGTCGGTGGACTCCAAGCTGCTGCGCATCTCGACCTCGTTCGATTTCCTTCTGAGCGTGTCGCCAATCAACACCGAGCAGGCCTACGACAAGTTCAAGGCGGACAAGTTCGCGGCTCCGCCGAAATTCCGTTACCGGCCGCTGACGGTCGATCCCGATCTTGCCAAGCGTGCGCTCTATGCAATCGACGTTCGGCGCGTCGAGGACCCGGTGCTCGAAAATCTGTTCGCCGAGAAACGGCGAGAGGTCGACCAGCAGCTGACCATGTTGTCGTGCCGCAACAGCGATGACTTTCGCTATGTGTCGCTGACGCTGTACGGGCCGGTCGAGCCGGATTTGCTGGCGAGCGCGCGCGAGATCCTCGATCGCGTATCGGGCGACCGCAACCGCGGCGAAGCGATCGGCGCCGACGCGGTGCGCAAGGCGGCGCAAGGGCTGATCGCCGACTATCGAAAGGCCAATCCGGAGTTCAACGGGCGAACCGTCGTTCGCCAGGACATTCCGGCGGGGCTGATGGTGTCCGGCCGGACGCTGATGATCTCGCAATCGACGCGAATGCCGCGGGACCGGCTTGACGCGCTGTTGCAGCACGAGGTCAGCGTCCATTTGCTTACCCACGTCAACGGCAATGCGCAGGGCCTCAAGATCTTTCGTACCGGGCTCGCCGGCTACGAGGGCGTGCAGGAAGGCCTCGGAGTGTTCGCCGAGTGCGCGGTCGGCGGCCTAACCGCAACCCGGCTAAGGTTGCTCGCGGCCCGGGTGGTCGCGGTCGATGCGATGGTTGCCGGAGCGGAGTTCGTCGAGTCGTTCCGGCTGCTTCGAGACGAAGGCCTCGGATCGCGGATGGCGTTCAACGTCGCCGCTCGAGTCCACCGGTCCGGCGGGCTGAGCAAGGACGCCATCTACCTGCGCGGCTTCCGGCAGGTCCTCGACTTGCTCTCCACAGGCAGCGACCTCACTCCGTTCTGGTATGGCAAGATCGCCGCCCGCCACGTTCCAGTGATCGAGGAGCTCGCCGCCCGCGGCCTGCTGCAGCCGCCGCGAACCCTGCCTCAATTCCTTGCCCGCCCTGAGGCGCAGGCCCGCATTGCGTCGATGCGGACCGCGTCCGCCCCATCCCAGCTAATCTAAAGGCCAATATCCAATGCTGATCGCGTTTTTCGTCAACGACATGGCCCGGGAGTTTCCCAACTACACGACGACCGTCCTGGCCCACCAGGCAGTCCAGCGCGGCCACAAGGTGTGCTACATCACACCTGGCGATTTCGTCATGCTGCCCGATGACAGCATGCAGATCCACGCGCGCATTGCCCCGACCAAGAAGAACAAATCGCACACCGACTTTTTCAAGGGCGTCAAGGAGGTCGGGGAAAAGACCACCGAGCTCGCGATGAGCGACATCGACGTGCTGTGGCTAAGGAGCGATCCCTCGCTCGACGCGCAAACGGCCCCCTGGGCGGCGGACGCGGGTATTCTGTTCGGTCGCGAGGCGGTCCAGCGCGGGGTGCTGGTGCTCAATGACCCGGGCAGCCTCAGCCTCGCGGTCAACAAAATGTATTTCGAATCCTTTCCCGACGCGGTTCGAGCCGAAACGGTGATCACCAAGCACAGCGCCGACGTGAAGGACTTTGCCAAGAAGCACGGTGGCGAGTTCATCCTGAAGCCGCTGCAGGGCTCGGGCGGCTCGGGCGTGTTCAAGGTCGACAAGTCGAACATGGCGAACCTCAACCAGATGATCGAGGCGATCACCCGCGACGGCTATGTCATCGCCCAAGCCTATGTGCCGGCGGCGGCCAAGGGCGACATCCGGCTGTTCATCATGAACGGGCATCCGTTGCGGATCGGCAAGAAATATGCGGCGCTGCGGCGAGTCAGCGCCGCGGACGACATCCGCAGCAACATCCACGCCGGCGGCAAGGCGGTCGCGGTCGAGATCGGCGAAACCGAGCTGCGGGTCGCCGAGCTCATCCGGCCCAAGCTGATCGCCGACGGCATGTTCCTCGTCGGGATCGACATCGTCGGCGACAAGATTCTCGAGGCCAACGTGTTCTCGCCCGGCAATTTGCGCAGCTGCAACACGCTCCAGGGGGTGAATTTCGCCGAGCCGATCATCGAGTCGGTCGAGCGTAAGATCGAAATCTCAAAGGAATTTGCGAGCGCGTTCGACAACAAGGCGCTTGCCGTGATGTGACGAAGTCGGCGGCCGGTTCAGGAAGTCCGTTCGCCGGCTGTCCTGGAGCGCCAGACAAGCAGCCCGTTGACCGCCACCAGCAGCAGCAGCGGCGTCAGGAAATAGCGGTGGCGCTGGTCGAACTCGAACCAGATCCCGAACAGCAGGATATTGGCGATCGCGGCGAGCAGCAGCTGGCTCAATAACCGGCGGCGTCCAATCCACGCTGCCGTCATGGCGACGAGAACCGCCAATCCGTTCATCAGAGTGGCCGTGCCGACCCAGATGCTGGCGATCCCAGCATGGCCGTGCGGAACCGCCCAGTAAATCTGGCTCACCCCCCGCCCTTCGGTGAACATGGCGCGAAAGAATTTGCCGACGCAGTGGAGGAAATAGCTGACGGGATCCGAAGCGATGATCCGCTTGGCTTCAGCGCCGAGGGCTGCCGACATGTGGAATTCGTCGTGGTGCCAAAAGCTTGGCGGCGCCTGCAGATAGGTGCCGTCGCCCACCGGAGTGCTTCCGATCCACAGGCTGTAACCGCTTGCTGCGGTCAGCGGCACGAATGTCCCGAACAGCAGCCAGTTTCGGATCCACCACGGCAGGACGGTCAGGACGGCGCAGCCGGCGGCGACGCTCACCATCAGCAGCCACCGGCGCCGGTCGCCGAGCCGTGGCAAGGCCACCAGCGCGAACAGGGCCGGAAGGAATAGCAGTACGGGCTGGGTCAGAGCCAGCAGCCCGGTAAGGATCCCATAGGCGATTCCGCCGCGCCATGCGCCTCGCCGGATAGATCGAACCAGGACGACCAGCAAGGCGACGACGAGCAGCGCGATCAGGGGCTCCTTGCGGGCCAAGGGAGCCATTCCGAGGTTGGTCGGCCAGACGAGGTAGAGCGCGGCGGCGAGAGTGCCGGCCTGCGGCGCGCCCACATCCTTTGCCCAGCCGGGTCATCAGCCAGGCGCAGGCGAGTTCGATGGCGGTGTTCATCGCCGCGATGACCGCGAACGAAAGCGGCAGCGCCAGCCCGATCGCGGCCAGCAACAGCGGGTAGAGCGGCGGATAGGTCGTGCGCATGTGCAGGTTGGTGGAATCGACCAGCAGCAGTCCGCGCCCGGAGAGGATATTGTCGGCGATGGCCAGATAATTGGGCGTGTTGCCGTCGGGCGCCCGGCCGTGCAGGAGGTCGAGCGACCATAGCCGGAACGCGATCGACACAAGGAAAATGAGCGACCAGAACAGTAGCTGGTCGGGCGCGCCGCCGGACGCGCGGAACCGTCGAATCATGAGTGCCCCACGCACCCATTCGTAGCGTGGAAGCCGGCATCTGCGAAAGCCGCCTTGACGCACTCGCGGGAGGCGTCGGCAGCGGCTATGGGCGGGAAATCCAGGAACCTCCGAGGGGCCGCTTGAACCCGCTTTACGAAAATATGGCGACCAGCGTGTTCGAGCGCATGTCAGGGCTTGCGGCCAAGCATGGGGCGGTGAACCTGGGGCAGGGCTTCCCCGATTTCGGCTGGCCGGAGGAAATCCTCGATGCCGCGGCGCGGGCGCTCAAGGAGGGCTCGAACCAGTATCCGCCGTCGCGCGGCCTGCCGAAGCTGCGCGAGGCGATCGCCGCGCATTACAACCGGCACCAGCGGCTCGACGTCACCGCCGACCAGGTCTGCGTCACCAGCGGGGCGACCGAGGCGGTTGGAGCGGCGATCCTGGCGACGGTCCGGCCGGGCGACGAGGTGATCATCCTGACCCCGGCCTACGACTGCTACGCGCCGATGATCCGGCGCGCCGGCGGCACGGTTCGCGAAGTCGCGCTGCGGTCGCCGGAGTGGCGGATCGATCGGGCGTCGCTCGAAACGGCGGTCGGGCCGAAGACGAGCGCGATCCTGTTCAACAACCCCCACAATCCCGCCGGCCGGCTGTTCGAGGGCGAGGAGCTCGAAGTCGTCGCGGCGGTCGCGCGCGAGCATGACCTGACCGTCATCAGCGACGAGGTGTGGGAGCATATCGTCCTCGACGGGCAGCGCTTCACGTCGCTCGCCTCGCTGCCGGGGATGGCAGAGCGGACGATCAAGATCGGCTCGGCCGGCAAGATCTTCTCGCTGACCGGGTGGAAGGTCGGCTGGATGGTCGCGGCGCCCGAGATGGCGGGCACCGCGGCTCGAGCGCACCAATTCCTGACCTTTTCGACGGCGCCCAATCTGCAGTCGGCAGTCGCCTTCGGGCTCGACGAGGGCGACGCCTGGATCGAGCCGATGAAGCAGCGGTTCAAGCGCGCCCGCGACCGAATGACGCAGGGGCTGCGCGAAGCCGGGTTCGCGGTGCTTGACACCGCTTCCACCTATTTCCTGTGCGTCGACCTCGCGGCATCCGGGATCGCGCTCGACGACGAAGGCTTCGCCGCCGCTGCCGTCGAGCGGGCGGGGGTCGCGGTGGTGCCGCTGTCGGCGTTCGCCGAGGCCGATCCGCCGCGCCACCTGGTCCGTCTATGCTTCGGCAAGAAGGACGAGACGATCGACGCCGGAGTGGCGGCGATGGCCAGGGCGAAAGAGCTGCTCGAATGAGCCCGGCCGACGACGCCGCAAAGATCCTGAAGCAGTTCGGCGTCGACGCGTCGGCGGGCGAGTTGGTCAGCCATTCGCCGATCGACGGCCGGCCGATCGGGCGGGTTGCGGTCGGCGACCCAGCGAGCGCGTGCGAGCGCGCCGCGAACGCCTTTCTCGACTGGCGCAGCGTGCCCGCGCCGCGCCGCGGCGAGGTGGTTCGGCTGCTCGGCGAGGAGCTGCGCGCAGCCAAAGGGCCGCTCGCCCGGCTGGTGACGCTCGAGACCGGCAAAATCCTCCAGGAAGGCCTCGGCGAGGTCCAGGAGATGATCGACATTTGCGACTTCGCGGTCGGTCTGTCGCGCCAGCTCTACGGACTGGCCATCGCCAGCGAACGCACCGACCATCGGATGATCGAGCAGTGGCACCCACTTGGCCCGGTGCTGGTGATCAGCGCGTTCAATTTCCCGGTCGCCGTGTGGGCGTGGAACGCGGCGCTGGCGCTGGTCTGCGGCGATCCGGTCATCTGGAAGCCGAGCGAGAAAGCGCCGCTGACCGCCGCCGCGACGATGGCCTTGGCAACCCGCGCGCTGGAGCGGTTCGGCAACGCGCCCGAAGGCCTGCTGCAGCTGGTCCAGGGCGGGCGCGATGTCGGCGAAGCGCTGGTCGACGACCCGCGTATTGCATTGGTCTCGGCGACGGGCTCGACGGCGATGGGGCGCAGTGTCGGCCCGCGCGTCGCCCAGCGGTTCGGGCGCGTGCTGCTCGAGCTTGGCGGCAATAATGCCATGATCGTCGCGCCGAGCGCCGACCTCAAGCTGGCCGAGCGGGCGATTTTGTTCTCGGCCGCCGGCACCGCCGGCCAGCGCTGCACTTCACTCCGGCGGCTGATCGTCCACGACAGCATCGCCAACGAGCTGGTGCGCCGCCTGCGCGACCTGTTCGCGCGCGCCGCAATCGGCGATCCGCGCGAACCGAGGACCTTGATCGGGCCGCTGATCGACAAGGGCGCGTTCGACGCGATGGCCAAGGTGCTTGGACAGTCGGTCGAGCGGGTCGATGCCGTGCCGGGCGGCCACTACGTCCGGCCAGCGATCGTCGAAGTGCCGGACCAGCAGGGGACGGTGCTCCAGGAGACCTTTGCGCCGATCGTCTACGTGCTGCGCTATTCGAAGCTCGACGAGGCGATCGCTCTCAACAATGCGGTGAGTCAGGGGCTGTCGTCGTCGATCTTCACCACCGACCTGCGCGAGGCCGAGCGGTTCATCGCGGCGGCGGGATCGGATTGCGGGATCGCCAACGTCAACATCGGTCCGTCGGGCGCCGAGATCGGCGGCGCGTTCGGCGGCGA
>JBPCQE010000155.1:0-13539 GCA_050998435.1 Sphingomicrobium sp.
TCCTTGATCTTGGTGTGGAAGAGAGCGGCGTTGCAGGTGATTCCGCTGCGCGAGTATTTCACTCCCGCTTCGTAGTTCCACAGCGTTTCGTCGTCGTAAGTTGCAGACGTGAATGGGCCGTAGATCAGCTCGTCCTCATCGCTGCAAAGCGGCAGGTTGAGCGGATCGTTGACGCCGCCCAAACGGAAGCCCTTGGCCGCCTGAAGGTTGAGACTGAGGTTCCGGTTCGGCTCCCAGGTCGCGATTGCTCGCGGCGAGAAGCCGTTCGACTTGGTCTTGTTGCCGAGGAACGTGTCGCCGTTGGAGAAAGCGCCGCCCGAGACGAAGTCGCGCTTTTCCTTGAAGTCGTAGTAGCGCCCGCCGCCGGTCAGCTTGAACTGGCCAAAGTCGTAGCTGGCTTCTCCGAACAGCGCCTTCTGCTTGATGTCGTAGGGCAGGTCGGCGTTGTAAGGGGAGTTCAGCGGGAAACCGTTCGCCAGCGCAGCCGAAACGCCCGCTCCCAGTCCGGCGTCGATGAACGCGTCGTAGCCGGGCGTTGGAAGCCGCTGGGCGTACACGCGCTCGACATCGGAGTAGAAGCCACCGAACACCCACTGCAATGGGCCGCTGCCGGTGGAGCCAATCCGAAGCTCCTGGGTCCACTGCTTGAGATCGGTGGTGTCGCGAAGATTGGAGGGCAGGTTTGAAATCGCCGGGTCGACCAGCCCAGCCAGCGGAGTAACGCCGACCGATCCTGTCAGCGCCGATGCGTCGCGGCTGACCAGGATGTCGCGCTTGATGTAGCTGGTCACCGAGGTCAGCTCGACCCCGCCAAAACCGATGCTTCCGGTCAGGTCGGCGAGCAGGGTGTCGTCCTTGAACTTCTCGCGCAGCTTCAAATACTGCTTGCGCTTGCCGAGATCCTCGCCGCCGGCTCCGGTGGTGAACTGGTTGTCGTAGAAGTTGTAATGCTCTTCGCGGTTGAAGCCGTCGGCCCGGATCTGCTGATAGACCAGCCGGGGCGTAATCTTGACGTCGGGAGCCGGCTCGAACAGCAATGCGACGCGGCCGCCGATGCGGCTTCCGTCGTTGATGTTCTTGCCCCCGGCGGGGCCGACCGCATCGATGAAACCGCCGTAGCGGGTGCCGTAGCCGACCACGCGCGCCGCCGCGCTTGATCCGATCGGCACATTGACCGCGCCCTTCAGATGGTAGCCGATGTCGCCTTCATCGACGGTGTTGATATTGCCTTCAACCAGGCCCTCCATTTGGCCGAGCTCGGGCTGGTTGGTGATGTAGCGCAGCGTTCCGCCGACCGATCCGGAGCCGAACAATGTGCCCTGCGGCCCGCGCAGCGTCTCGACGCGATTGAGGTCGAATAGGTCGAAGTCGGGTGTGAACAGCGACAGCGAGACGACCGATTCGTCCATGTAGACGCCGACCTGCTCCTTGACGCCGGGCTGGTCGCGGATGATCTGGCCGGCCGACACGCCGCGGATCGATACCTGGCTTTGGCCGGGGCCGAGGTTCTGGACGGCGAGTCCGGCGACGTTGCGGCTGATCTCTTCGATTGTGCTCGCATTGGCGCGCTGGATGTCTTCCTGCGTCTGGGCGTTGATCGAGAAGGGAACGTCCTGGACGCGCGTCGCCCGCTTGGTCGCGGTAACGATAATGTCGTCGCCGCCGGTCTGCGCATCCTCCGGCTGGTTCGCGGCCTGGGCCACGTCTTCCTCGGTGGTCTGGGCAAAGCCTGGCGAGGCGATGGCGATCGCCGCGGTGCCGAGCAGCAGCAGTGCTGAGGTGCGCATGATATTCCCCCGTCGTTTTGTTACGCTCCGACGTATGCCCGAAAGAGCGGCGCCTGAGGAAGTGTGAGAAGACGTGCTCAATGCTTTCCGGGCAGCGCTGTTGCACTATTGTTACAGGCGTAACGAACTCAAGCGAACGGCAGCAACCTTGGCGGCGGGGCGGCGGCGAGCTGGAAGCCGCGCTCGGCGAGAAATGCGTGGCGGACGATTTCGGCTTGCTGCTCAAGGCCGTAGCGCCCGAACGGGCGGCCGTCCTGGATGATGTAGGAATAGCGGCAAAACGGGTGGCGCATCAGCGGCAGATAGAGCCGGCCGCGGGTTTGCGTCTGCCAGACATGGGTCATCTCGTGGACGAACAGGCCCTGGCGGTGGAGCGGCTCGGCGGAGAAATCCTCCGACCACAGGCCTCCATGCGGATGGAAGTGGATGTTGCCGGTCGGCGCCATCGCCGTGTTCCGCGGCTGGAAAAGCCACCACTTGCGCTTGACCATGCGGACTTTGGAGTAGTCGATCGCGTCGCCGAACACGGTTCGTGCAAGAGTGATTTCGCCGGGGGTGAGGGGTCGGGCGCCGCGCATCGCGGGTCACACTTAGGACGGTCTCGCCCGTCGGCAAGCCCGGCCACTTTGCGCCACTTGCCGGGCGCGGGCCGCATCGCTAGGGCAGCGCAAAAGCCAATGGAGGAATGCAGGCATGAGCGAGACTCCCGATCGCGTGAAGAAGATCGTCGTCGAACATCTTGGAGTCGACGCGGAGAAGGTCACCGAGGAAGCCAGCTTCATCGATGATCTCGGCGCCGACAGCCTCGACATTGTCGAGCTGGTGATGGCTTTCGAGGAAGAGTTCGGGGTCGAGATTCCGGACGATGCCGCCGAGAAGATCACAACCGTCAAGGACGCGATCGACTATATTGACCAGAACAAGGGCTGATCGGGGCCGCTGCTGCCGCCAGATAACGCCTGAGACGCGGCACGACGGCTTCCCGAACCAATCGGGAGGCCGTTTGTTTTGGAAGCAACAGTGGAGTGTTCAATGCGCCGTGTCGTGGTGACTGGTCTGGGCCTGGTGACGCCGCTCGGCGCCGACGTCGAGACCAGCTGGAAGAACATCCTGGCCGGCAAGAGCGGCGCCGGGCCGATCACTCGGTTCGACGCCAGCGACCAGAAGTGCCGCATCGCCTGCGAGGTCAAGCCGGCCGACCATGAATATGGCTTCGACCCGGCCAAGCGCATCGACTACAAGGTCCAGAGGCAGGTCGACCAGTTCATCATCTACGGCCTCGACGCCGCCGGCCAGGCGATCGAGGACGCCGGCCTGACCGATATGCCCGAAGCGATGAAGCTGCGCGCCGGCTGCTCGATCGGCTCGGGCATCGGCGGCTTGCCCGGGATCGAATCCGAAAGCCTCGTGCTTCACGAGAAGGGCCCGGGCCGGGTCAGCCCACACTTCGTCCACGGCCGGCTGATCAACCTGATCTCGGGCCAGGTGTCGATCAAATACGGGCTGATGGGCCCCAACCATGCGGTCGTCACCGCCTGCTCGACCGGCGCCCATTCGATCGGCGACGCGGCCCGGATGATCAAGGACGACGATGCCGACATCGTGCTCGCCGGCGGCGCCGAGGCGACCATCTGCCCGATCGGCATCGCCGGCTTCGCCCAGGCGCGGGCGCTGTCGACCAATTTCAACGACCAGCCGGAGAAAGCCAGCCGGCCCTACGACCGCGACCGCGACGGCTTCGTCATGGGCGAGGGCGCCGGAGTCGTGGTGCTCGAGGAATATGAGCACGCCAAGAAGCGCGGCGCCAAGATCTACGCCGAAGTGATCGGCTACGGCCTGTCGGGCGATGCCTACCACGTCACCGCGCCCCACCCCGAGGGCTCGGGCGCCTACCGCTCGATGGAGATGGCGCTCAAGAAATCGGGGCTTAACCCGTCGGACATCGATTACATCAATGCCCACGGAACCTCGACGCCGATGGGCGACGAGCTCGAGCTGGGCGCCGTCCGCAAGCTGTTCGGAAACGCCATCGGCACTTTGTCGATGAGCTCGACCAAGTCGGCGATCGGGCATTTGCTCGGCGGCGCTGGGGCGGTCGAGAGCATCTTTTGCATCCTTGCCATGCGCGACCAGATCGTCCCGCCGACCCTCAATCTAGATAATCCGAGCGACGGCTGCGCGGGCGTCGACCTGGTGCCGCACAAGGCCAAGGAGCGGTCCGTCAAGGCGGTCCTCAACAACAGCTTCGGTTTCGGCGGCACCAACGCCAGCCTGGTCATGAAAGCGGTGTGAAAAAGCTCGCTGCACTCGGCGTCCTGGCTTTATTTGCGGCGCTGATCGCTATCTGGTTCCTGTGGTGGGGCCCGGGGCCCAAGCCGGGGCCGCACACCATCATCGTCGAGGAAGGATCGAGCCTCGCTTCGGTGGCGCGCCAGCTCGAAGAACAAGGCGCGATCCCCGGCAGTGCACGGAGCTACACGCTCATCGCTCGGCTGCTCGGCTCGGGCGACCCGGTCCAGGCGGGCGAGTTCGAGATTCCCAAGGCCACGAGCGGCGCCGCGGTGCTCGACCTGCTCCAACACGGGCAGCCGGTGCAGCGCTTGATCACGGTGACCGAGGGCATGCCGTCGATCATCGTCCAGGAGAAACTGGCTGCCAATCGCCATTTGACCGGGGCAGCGCCGCTGCCCGCCGAGGGCTCGGTGCTGCCCGACAGCTACGGCTACAAGCGCGGCGAGGCCCGCGCCGCGGTGGCTCAGCGAATGCAATCGGCGATGACCAGGACGCTCGACGCGCTGTGGGCGAAGCGCAAGCCGGCCTGCCCGGTGAGCACCCGGGAGGAGACGGTGATCCTCGCCTCGATCGTCGAAAAGGAGACCGGCAAGCCGTCCGAGCGGCGGACGGTCGCCGGGGTCTACTGCAACCGCCTGCGGATCGGCATGAAGCTCGATGCCGACCCGACGGTGATTTACCCGATCACCAAGGGCAAGCCGCTTGGGCGCCGAATCCGCCGTTCGGAGCTCGCCGCCGACACCGGCTATAACACCTACAAGAAGCCTGGCTTGCCGGCCGGACCGATCGCCAACCCGGGCGGCGAGAGCATCGCCGCAGTGCTCGACCCGGCGCCGACCAAGGCGATCTATTTCGTCGCCGACGGCACAGGCGGCCATGTGTTCGCGGAGACTTTCGACCAGCATCGCGCGAACGTCGAGAAATGGTATGCGATCCGCCGCACCCGCGGCGAGATGTAGCGCGGGGTCCCTACCCGGACTCCAGCCATTTCGGAGCTAAGCATAAGGCTCAAGCAAGGGGCCGCGGTGCAGACGGGGTCTCCGCTGCCCTAACGCACAACTCGCAGGCACCGGAATCCGCAGTTCCATGGCTGGCGGTGAAAACGGGGACACTTGTTGCGTCTGATCTTGCCATTTTATTCAATCCGGACGGCGCTGACCCGTCTCGAGGGCGTGCGATTAGCTGCGGGGATCCTATGCGTGCTGGTGGCAGCCTGCGTGCTGTCGGGGTGGTGGCTCGGCATCGAGGCGCTGACCCGGATCCGCCCCCAACTGGTGGCGATGAATCCACTGACGGCGATTTGCTTCGCTCTCTCGGGCCTCGCGCTTGGCCTCCACGCGATGAGACGGCGCACCGCCGTGGCCATCCTGGCGGGGGCGGTCACGGCCATCGCCTTGCTCAAGATCGTCGATCTGTGGACCGGCATGATCCCGGTGGACACGCTGCTGTTCAGTAGCCAGCTCGGCTCGCTCAGCGGCCCTCCCAACCGGATGGCGCCGAACACCGGAATTGCTTTCCTGCTGGTCGGCCTTTCGCTCCTCTCGTCCCACGGCGCCCACCGCCGCCATGCGCAAGCGTCGCAATGTTGCGCGTTCGGAGTGCTCCTGATCGCGCTGTTCGCGCTGATCGGCTACGCCTTCGGGATCAGCGGCCTCAACCGCATCGGCCCCTTCATTCCGATGGCGCTCCATACCGCCACCTGCCTGCTGGTGGTGTCGATCGGCCTGTTGTGCCTGGAGCCCGATCGCGGGCTGACGGCAATCCTGCGCCAGCGCGGTCCGGCCGGAGCGATGGCCCGATCGGTGTTGCCGCTGGCGATCATGATCCCGATCCTGATCGGCGGGATCGGGCTGTGGGGGCAGGACGCCGGTTATTATGGGACCGAAGCCGGGATCGCGCTGCAGGTGGTGGCGAGTGTCACGGTCACCTTCGCGCTGCTGGTGGCGAGCATCTTCGCGCTCGACGGCAGCGACCGAGTCCGGGTCCAGCGGAAGCAGGCGCTGGCGGTCAGCGAGCAGGAGTATCGCTTCGCCGAAAGCGTCGCCAAGGTCGGCCATTGGCGGCTGGACGTGGGGACGATGAAGCTGGACTGGTCGGATGAGGTCAAGCGCATCCACGGGATCGCGCTCGCCGACAAGCCGCCCCCGGCGCCCGACGGTCTTTGGGCTTACCATGCCGACGATCAGCCACATGTCCGCGCACTGATGCTGGCGGCGCTGGAGGACGGCCAGGATTTCGAGTGCAGCGCCCGGGTCGTCCGCCCCGGCGGCGAGCAGCGGCAAGTCCGGCTGCACTGCGTCTGTGACCGTAACGGTGGCGGGTTGCTGTCTTCGCTATTCGGCGTTGTCGCCGACGTCACGGAGCTCGACCAGGCGCGCCGCGCGGCCGAGGCGGCGACCGCCGCCAAGTCCAGCTTCCTCGCCAACATGAGCCACGAAATCCGCACTCCGATGAACGGAGTGATGGGCTTTGCCGAATTGCTGACCACAGCGGACTTGCTGCCCGAGCAGCATCGCCACGCGACCCTGGTTCACGATTCCGCGAAGGCGCTGCTCAAGCTGCTCAACGACATCCTCGATATCGCCAAGGTCGACGCTGGGCACTTCGAGCTGCACGAGGAACCGGCCAGCCTGCGCCACCTGATGAAGCAATGCGTCGACCTGATGGACGCGGCCGCATGGGCGAAGGGGCTCAAACTCGACGTGCGCGTCGATCCGCGCGTTCCCGAAACGGTGATGCTGGATGAACTGCGGGTCCGGCATGTTCTCCTCAACTTGCTTGGCAACGCGATCAAATTCACGGACGCTGGATTTGTCTCGGTCGAAGTCTCCATCTGTGCCGGGCCGACCAAGCCTATGCTGGTGATCCGCATCCGCGACACCGGCGTCGGCATCGCCGAGGACCGCCAGAGCGCGATCTTCGAAGACTTCGGCCAGGCCGACGGGACGATATCCAGACGGTTCGGCGGGACGGGCCTTGGCCTGAGCATCAGCCGCAGGCTGGCCGAGCTCATGAACGGCAGCCTCGAGATCGAAAGCAGGCTTGCGGAGGGGACGACGGTCAGCCTGACGCTGCCATGCCACCCCGCGGCCCGAGCCAGCGGCGCCGTCGTTCAAGCGCTGGTCGACCCACGGCCAGGTTCGTGGCCGGCCAGGGCCGCGTCGGTGCTGGTCGTCGAAGATCTGCCGATCAACCAGGAGCTGATCGTCGGCATGCTGGCGCGAATGGGCCACGAAGCCGAGCTGGCCGCCAATGGTGAAGAAGCGCTTGCCTGCATGCAGCGGCACGATTCCGGGGCAGCCGATTATCAACTGGTTCTGATGGACGTTCAGATGCCGGTGTTGGATGGGCTCGCCGCCACCCGGAGGATCCGTGCGGGGCCTGGCCGGTCCGCGACCCTGCCGATCGTGGCGCTGACCGCCAATGCCTTCGCCGCGGATATCGACACCTGCCTCGCGGCGGGGATGAGCGATCACCTCGCCAAGCCGTTCACCATCGCTGATTTGAAGGGGATGTTGAGCAAATGGTGCGCCCACGGCGAAGCGGACCCGCTCCGCCAAGCCGGCTGATTTCGAGTCATTGCGGACTGGCGCCGACCGCCTCCGAGCGCACGTAGCCGACCCGCCGCTTCAAACCCCCATACCCCCATGCCCAGCCGAGGCTGTTGTCGAGCATCGCGAACGGGTCGCCGGCCTTGAGATCGATCAGCGCCTCCGCCTCGTCGCACGGGCCCGCGCGCAGCGTCACAGCGCCGGTTACGACCCGGTCGAGCGGTTCGGCATAATGGGACGCGATGACCGCATGGGCGAGCGCGGCGTCGGCAAGGTCGCGCCGGTAGGCGTGGTAATCGGGGTCGGGCGGGTTCGACGGTCCGGTGAGCGCGAAGCCTTCAGCGCTGATGGGCGAAGGCCGCGGCGCCGATGATCGGCCGGTGCGCCGCCGGGGGCCCGTCGCCGCCCTCGCGGAGGTTGCGCTTGAAGCCTTCAAGGAAATCTGCCCCGTTGCTGGTCCGAACGACGAACACGTTGCGGCGGTCGTCCTGGTCGCGTTCGCGCCGCAGATAGCCGAGTGCGCCGAGCGTGTTCAAGGCGCGAGTGACCACGGGTTTCGACACTCCGAGGAGCTTGGCAAGGCCGCGGACGGTGTGCGGGCCGGGGGTCAAATAAACCAGCATGAGCAGCGCCATCTGCCGATTGGTGAGATCGGGCTCGCCGGAGCGGACATAGGCGATCAGCGCCTTCATCCAGCCAGATAGCGAAACCTCGCTCATTGCCGATTGTCTCCGTCGCGTCGCGTGCTTGCCGATTAAACCGGTAAGGGAGCGAAATGTTGCAGCCAAACGACCGGAAAATCGGGAAAAATGCGCGGATCGTCGGAAGCCGCGACCGGATCAGCGGCTTGGGTAGCGCCGGGACAGGAGCTCAAATGCGGCTCGGAGGCCGAGCGCATCGCCGCCTTTGGGTCGCCCCGGCCTGGCCTTGGGACGCCAGGCGAACGTGTCGAGATGCGCCCAGGCCGTCGCCTTCGGGACGAAGCGGCGCAGGAACAGTGCGGCGGTGACGCAGCCGGCCATTTGCGACCCCGTCGCATTGGCGATGTCGGCGATGTCGCTCTTGAGCATGTCGTCGTAGCCGTCCCACAGCGGCATCCGCCACAGCGGGTCGTCGACATCCTTGGCGGCGGCCTCGAGGCCCTCGAGCAGATCGTCGCGATTGGCGAACAGGGCCGGCAAGTCCGGGCCGAGCGCGACTCGAGCGGCTCCGGTCAGGGTCGCGAAGTCGATGATCAGCTCGGGCTGGTCTTCGGCCGCGCGGGCAAGCGCGTCGGCGAGGATCAGGCGCCCCTCGGCATCGGTATTGTCGATCTCGACCTGGAGGCCGTGGCGCGACTGGACGATGTCGCCGGGACGAAGCGCGGCGGCGGACACCGCATTTTCGACCGCGGGGATCAGCAAATGGAGCCGGACCGGCAGCCGCTCGGCGGCGACGAGGGTGAACAAGGCCAGCGCGTGGGCAGCTCCGCCCATGTCCTTTTTCATCAGCCGCATGCCGCCCGCGGTCTTGAGGTCGAGGCCGCCGCTGTCGAAGCACACGCCCTTGCCGACGATGGCGATGCGCGGATGGCTGGGGTCGCCCCATTCGGCTTCAATCAGCCGTGGCGCCCGCTCGCGTGAGGCGGCCGCGCCGACCGCCATGACCAGCGGATAGCCTTGCTCGAGCGCGTCGCCCGACGTCACCCGCACCTCGGCATCGAAACGCGCGGCCTGTTCGCGGACGGCCTGCTCGAGCTCTGCCGGGCCGAGGTCGCCGGCCGGTGTGTCGACCAGGTCGCGAACCAGCGCGGTGGCCTCCGCGACGCGCACAATGGAGTCGATCCGAGCCGCCTCGCCGGTGACCAGGACCCGCGGGCCCGGGTCGGATTCCTTCTTCTTGCGGTAGGCGTCGAAGCGGTGCTGGGCGAGCAGCCAGCCGAGCGCCGTCTTGCCCGGCTCGCCCTGCGCCAGGCGATATTCCCCTTCCGGAAGCGCCTCGGCCAGCCTGGCCAGGCACCAGGGCGACAGCGCCGAGGCGTCTGCGACCGCGGCCACGACCTCGAATCCGCTGCCGCTCGGCAGGATAACGCTCGCAAAACCGGTCTTGCCGTCGAAACGGTGCGCGTCGAGCAGCGCCCGGTCGTCGGCGCCGCGGCCCTTCGCCCAGCCCGCGAAGCTGTCCTTGTCGACGAGGTGAATGGAGCGCGCCTTCTGGCTGCGGTCGGCGACGAGCAATGGGGCGAAATCGGTCATGCCGCCCCTTAGGCGAGCGCCGCACCCAAGGGAACGCCGTAGAGGTCGTGCTCGTCGCTGTCCTCGATTTGCACCGAAACAATGTCGCCGGTGTTCAGCCCTACCGCGTCGCGCAGGTGGACCTCGCCGTCGATCTCGGGCGCGTCGGCCTTGGATCTGCCGGTCGCTCCGCCGACATCCTGGTCGACGGCGTCGATCAGCACGTCGAGCGTCCGGCCGACCTTGGTGGCGAGCTTAGCGGCGCTGATCCGCGCCGAAAGCGCCATGATCCGCTCGAATCGCTCCTGCTTGACCTCGTCGGGCACCGGGTCGGGCAGCGCATTGGCCGCCGCGCCCTCGACCGGCTCGAAGCGGAACGCCCCGACGCGGTCGAGCTGGGCGACCTCCAGCCAGTCGAGAAGGTACTGGAAGTCCTCCTCGTTTTCGCCCGGAAAGCCAACCACGAACGACGAGCGGATGGCGATGTCCGGGCAAATCGCCCGCCACTCGAGGATCCGCTGAAGCACCCGGGCGTCGTTGGCCGGTCGGCGCATCGCCCGCAGGATTTTCGGGCTCGCGTGCTGGAACGGGATGTCGAGATAGGGGAGCACCAGCCCCTCGGCCATCAGCGGGATGATGCGGTCGACGTGCGGGTAGGGGTAGACGTAGTGGAGCCGCACCCAGGCCCCCAATTGCCCAAGCTCACGGGCGAGGTCAGTCATGTGGGCGCGGACTTCGGTCGGCGCTCCGCCCTGCGGCTTCCAGGTCCAGGCGGCGTGGCGCAGGTCGACTCCGTAGGCCGAGGTGTCTTGGCTGATCACCAGCAGCTCGCGGGTCCCGGCGGCGACCAGCTTTTCCGCCTCGCGGAGGATCGCGTCGGGCCGGCGGCTGACAAGGTCGCCGCGCAGCGACGGGATGATGCAGAACGCGCAGCGGTGGTTGCAGCCTTCGGAGATCTTCAGATAGCTGTAGTGGCGCGGGGTCAGCTTGACGCCGGCGCCGGGTTCCCGCGAGCGGACCAAATCGAGGAACGGCTAGGGAACCGGCGGCGCCGCTTCGTGGACCGCGCTGACGACCTCCTCATATTGGTGCGGCCCGGTGACCGCGAGCACTCCCGGGAAGCGGGCGCGAATGACGTCGGCGTCTTTGCCCATGCAGCCGGTGACCACCACCCGGCCGTTCTCGTTGATCGCTTCGCCGATCGCCTCAAGGCTCTCGGCCTTGGCGCTGTCGAGGAAGCCGCAGGTGTTGACCAACACCACGTCCGCGCCGGCGTAATCGGGCGACATGTCGTAGCCGTCGGCGCGCAGCTTGGTCATGATCCGCTCGCTGTCGACCAAAGCCTTGGGACAGCCGAGCGAAACCAGGCCCACGCGCGGGGCTCGAGGAAGGGTCGTTATGGTCATTGGGAGGGCCGCGCCTCTACCTGAAAAATCCGGCAAAAGCGAGGCTGGCGAAGGCGGTCAGCCGGCGCTGTCAATGATCTCCAAAATCCGGTCGCCGGGGGCGAGGCGCTGGAAGGTGGGGTCGCTCGGCGCGTGGGATTGGCCGTCGCGGATCAGTCGGACCGCCTGGCCGGTGCAAATCTCGCGCAGGGACCGGCCGACCTCGTCGGGCTCGACGACCCGCTCGCGCAACTCGACCCGCCCTTCCGAAGTGGCCAGGTCGGCGATATATTCGGCGCGGTGGGGACCCTCGAGCGAGCTGGCGAGCAGCAGCCCGGCGAAGCTCACCGGGTTGATCACCGTATCGGCGCCGGCCTGACGGGCGATGTCCTCATTGTCGCTCACTCGGATGGTGACGCTGATGTTGAGGTCGGGAGCGAGCTTGCGGGCGGTCAGGACGATCAGGATCGCGCTGTCGTCGCGGCCGGCGGAGACCAGCATCGCCGATGCTCGCTCGACGTGGGCGGCTTTCAGGGTCTCGTCGCGGCTGGCGTCGCCGAGCAGCACCGCCACTCCGCACTCACTGGCCCGGTCGACGGCCTGCTGATCGCTGTCGATGACGACCACCCGTTTCGGGCTCAGCCCGCCGGCGAGCAGCTCCTCCATCGCCTTGTCGTTGCTGACCCCGAAGCCGGCAATGAGGATGTGGTCGCGCAGGTTTCTCTGGATCATTCGCATCAGCCACCGGTTCCAGGTCTGTTTTATGACAAAGGTGTAGGCGGTTCCCGCCAGGATCAGAATGAAGAATATCCGGATCGGAGTCACGATCAGCGCATCGAACAGTCGCGCGCGCTCGGTTACCGGGACGATGTCGCCATATCCGGTCGTCGTCGCGCTGATCATGGTGAAGTAGATCACGTCGGCAAAACTGATGTGCCCGTCGTGATTGTCCTTGAGATTGCCGCGCTCGATCCAGTGGAAGACGATGATGAACACCAGCAAGGCCAAAAGGACCGCCATGCGGATGGTGAACTGCAGCCACGGCCGCGGCAGGGCGCGCCGGCGGAGCGTCATGTGCATGGGGTCAATGCGCCATTGCCGCGGGGTCATTGATAAGCCTCGTTCGAACGCATCGCCGCGGTCTTACCCGCCGGCGGGGCCGCTGGCCAATGGCGAAAGTGCTGGCTAAGAGGCGCGCGCCTCTGTGTTTGCGATGCAAAAGGGGGGCGGCGCCCCGTCGCCGAGTCCAGGACAGGAAGTAAGCCATGCGCATCGCGATGATTGGTACCGGCTACGTCGGGCTGGTGTCCGGCTCCTGCTTTGCCGACTTCGGCCACCAGGTGACCTGCGTCGACAAGGATGCCGACAAGATCGACGCTCTCAATGCCGGCCGGATGCCGATCTGGGAGCCCGGGCTCGAGGCGCTGGTCAAGGCCAACGAGGCGCGCGGCCGGCTGCGCTTCACGACCGACCTCGCCGGCGGGCTCGACGGCGCCGAAGCCGTGTTCATCGCGGTGGGGACGCCGGCCAGGCGCGGTGACGGCCATGCCGATTTGACCTACGTCTACGACGCGGTCCGGGAGCTTGCCGGGATCGTCGGCCGGCCGGCGCCGGTCATCGTCGTCAAGTCGACCGTCCCGGTCGGCACCGGCGACCGGATCGTCGAGATCCTCGCCGAGGAGGGCATCGCGGACTCGTCGGTCGCGTCGAACCCAGAGTTCCTTCGCGAGGGTGCGGCGATCCGCGATTTCAAGATCCCCGACCGGATCGTCGTCGGCGCCGAGGACGAGCGGGCGCGGGCGGTGCTTCGCGAGATCTACCGGCCGTTGTTCCTCAACCAGGCGCCGATCCTGTTCACCGGCCGCCGAACCGCCGAGCTGATCAAATATGCGGCCAATGCGTTCCTCGCGGTCAAGATCAGCTTCATCAATGAGATCGCCGACCTGTGCGAAGCGGTCGGCGCGGACGTGCAGGACGTCGCCAGGGGAATTGGGCTCGACAACCGCATCGGCGCCAAGTTCCTGCACGCCGGACCCGGCTACGGCGGAAGCTGCTTCCCCAAGGACACCGTGGCCTTGCTTCGAACCGCCGACGAGGCCGGAGTCGAGCAGCGCATCGTCCGCACGACCGTCGACGTCAACGACCGCCGCAAAGGCTCGATGGCGGCGCGGGTCGCGACGGCGCTCGGCGCAAGCGGCGGCGATGGCCTTCGCGGCAAGCGCGTCGCGGTGCTCGGGCTGGCGTTCAAACCGAACACCGACGACATGCGCGAGGCTCCGTCGATCGCTCTGATCGAAGGCTTGCTCAAGGG
>JBPCQE010000091.1:0-4567 GCA_050998435.1 Sphingomicrobium sp.
AGGTGATCGCCCCGTGGCGCGAGTGGGACCTCACCAGT
This sequence comes from Sphingomicrobium sp., assembly GCA_050998435.1. Taxonomy (GTDB): domain Bacteria; phylum Pseudomonadota; class Alphaproteobacteria; order Sphingomonadales; family Sphingomonadaceae; genus Sphingomicrobium. The sequence continues at coordinate 39 of JBPCQE010000091.1, forward strand.
CGCGCTGCGCTGATCGGATTCGCCGAGCAACACCAGATTCCGGTGGCGAAGGACAAGCGCGGCGCCAGCCCGTTTTCGACCGACTCCAATCTGCTGCACACGTCGAGCGAGGGCAAGGTGCTCGAGGATCCGTGGGCCGAGGTTCCGGATCATGTCTATTCGCGAACCGACGACCCGCTAACCGCGCCCGACGCGCCGGAAGAGGTCACGGTCGAGTTCAAGCGCGGCGATGCGGTCGCGGTCAACGGCGAGGCGCTTTCGGCGGCCGCCCTGCTTGCCCGCCTGAACGCGCTCGGCAAGACGCACGGCGTTGGCCGCCTCGACTTGGTCGAGAACCGGATGGTCGGGATGAAAAGCCGCGGCCTGTACGAGACTCCGGGCGGCACCATCCTCCAGTTCGCGCATCGGGCGATCGAGCAATTGACCCTCGACCGCGGCGCCGCGCATTTGAAGGACGAGCTGATGCCGCGCTACGCCGAGCTCATCTACAACGGGCTGTGGTTCTCGCCCGAGCGCGCAATGCTCCAGTCGCTGATCGACCGCAGCCAGCAGCGGGTCGAAGGCGAAGTGCGCCTCAAGCTCTACAAGGGCGCGGCGCACGTCACCGGCCGCCGATCGCCCGAAAGCCTCTACGACCCGAATGTCGCAACCTTCGAGGACGATTCCGGCGCCTACGACCAGTCGGACGCCGAGGGCTTCATCAAGCTGAATGCGCTCAGGCTGCGGCTGCTGGCGCGGCGCGAGCAGCGGCGGAAGGACTGACCCGCAGCGCTCGGCCGAACTGCCCGACGAACAGCGCGGCGAGCATCAGCGGCATCGCCGGAATTCCGAGCGGCGCCAGCAGCATCCCGATCTGCGGGCTGAGAAACCCGGCGACCGCGAGCCAGCGCTCGACGCGCGTCGCCTGAGGGTCCGCCCACAGCCGGACCGCGGCGATCATCACCACCGTCAAATCGTAGTTGAAGCCGTAAGGCAGGACGAGGAACGTCGCGGTCGCGGCGAGCATCGCCAGGTCGAACGTCGGCAGCGCACGCCGCGCGGCGACCGCGACCATCGCCACGGCGCCAAGCAGAATCTGCGCCCCGAACGCCAGCGTCCAGTCGGCCGACAACCGCAGAATCGAGGTTGCCAGCGAGGTCGACATGTAGCCGAAGAACGACGGGCCGGCGTCGATCAGCCCGGCCTGGACCGAGCCGGCGCCGAACAGGAACTGCTGCCAGACGCTCCAGCCATAGATCGCCGACGTCGCGGCGACCAGCGCCGCCACCGTCACCGCCCCGGACAGCAAGGCGGACCAACGGGCCCGCAGCAGCAGGACCAGCGGAACGAGGATCGCGAGGTGCGGCTTGATGAGCAGCAGTCCGAAGAACAGCCCCGCCTGCCACTGTTTCTCGTCGAGCCGCTCCCATCCGAGCAGGAACAAGGCGCCGATCAGGAAGCCGTAATGACCGGCCCAGATGTTCATCAGCGCCGCCGGTGTCAGCACGGCCAGCCAGACTGGCGACCAATGCTTCGGCCACCAGCGCCGCGCCGCCCACACGAACAAGGCGCCGGTCGACGCAAGCCACAGCGGCAGCGCCAGCCAGTAGGGCAGCAGGCTGAATGCCTGCGCGATCGGGAAGGTGACCGGCGGATAGGAGTAATTGTGGCCGCCCAGCGGTCCGAACAGGCCGGCGAGATGCCCGCGATATTGGGCGACATCGTAGATCGCGTCGGCGCGGCCGTCCCACAGCAGATGCCCGCCAGCCCACAGATTGACGAAGTCGCGGCCCCAGAACGCCTTGCCGTCGAGGCTGCCGCCGTCCGAATGGGTGAAATCGACCCAGAACAACAACAGCGACAGCGCCGAGCCGATCACCCACGGGCTCCAGCGGGCCAGCGCCGCGGTCAACGAGAGCGGTTTATCCCGAGTTGGCAATTGCATCCCCCGCGTCCGGCGATACGAAAGTGCGGGTCGCGAGGCTAGTGGTCGCTACGGTTGGCCAAAGCCGCCGCGATGGCTAGTGGATCGACAACGGGGGATATTCGACACCGCATGCCGCAACCAGCGCCGAGCCAATCCGGGACCTTGAACCGGCCCTGGTGGGAGACCCGGCCGTTCGTCGCCGCGATGATCCTCTTGTCGGCGGTCCCTTTGCTCTATCCGACGGTGCCGCCGCTGGTCGACCTGCTCGGACACATGGGCCGCTATCGGGTGCAGCTCGATGTCGACACCTCGCCGTGGCTGGCGCGCTATTACGGCTTCGCGTGGCAGGCGATCGGCAATCTCGGCGTCGACCTCTTGGTCGTGCCGCTGAGCAAGCTGTTCGGGCTCGAGCCGGCGGTCAAGCTGATCGTCCTGGCGATCCCGCCGATGACCGTCGCCGGCTTCCTGTGGGTGGCCCGCGAGGTGCATGGGCGGTTGCCCCCGACCGCGCTGTTCGCGCTGCCGTTCGCCTTCAGCCACCCGTTCATGTTCGGCTTCGTCAATTACGCGCTGTCGATCGCGCTGGCTTTCCTCGCCTTCGGCCTGTGGCTTCGGCTTGCCCGGCTCGGCTGGCTGAAGCTGCGCGCGATCCTGTTCGTGCCGATCTCGTTCATCCTTTTCTTCGCCCACACCTTCGGCTGGGGGATGCTCGGGCTGATGGCTTTCTCGGCCGAGGCGGTCCGCCAGCACGACCGCGGAATCGGTTGGCTGAAAGCGGGCTTCAAGGCCGCCGCCCACGCAATCGTCATGGCGGTGCCGGTGCTGGTCATCGTCAACTGGCGCGGCAAGGTGCAGGGGCCCTTGATGCACGACTGGTTCGATCCGCAGCTCAAGCTCGAAGCGCTCGCGTCGGTGTTTCGCGACCGCTGGCTGGCGTTCGATTTCGTCGCCATGCTCGCGGTCGTCGCGGTGATCGGTTACGCGATCGCCAACCGCCGGCTGACCCTGTCGCGCAACCTGGCTTTCTCGGCGCTGGTGCTGGCGGCGATGTTCCTGATCCTGCCGGGGATGCTGTTCGGCTCCGCCTTCGCCGACATGCGCCTGGTGCCCTACATGTTCGCGGTCGCTTTGCTCGCGATCCGCTTTCGAGGCGAGACGCATCTCGACACCGCCCGGACGCTCGCTGTCCTCGGCCTCGGGTTCCTGCTGGCTAGAACCATCGGGACGACCACCAGCTTCGCTCTCGCCGCCAACGACCAGAACGCCAAGCTCGAGGCGCTCGATCACGTGCCGATGGGCGCCCGCGTCGCCTCGTTCGCCGGGCGCGGCTGCGGCCTTCAGTGGTCGCTGCAGCGCAACGCGCATTTGGGGTCGATGGTGATCACCCGCCGCCACGGTTTCTCCAACGGCCAGTGGGTGATCGCCGGCACTAATTTGCTGACCCTGCGCTACCGCGAGCCCGGAATCTTCGCCGCCGACCCGTCGCAGATCGTCCGGCCGACCGGCTGCAAGTCGCGCGGCTGGTGGATCGACCGGGCGCTTCGCCGACTGCCGCGCGAGCATTTCGACTATGTCTGGCTGATCGATCCGCCGCCGTTCGACCCGAAGCTGGTCGAAGGATTGCATCCGGTCTGGCGCGGCCCCGACTCCGTCCTGTATCAGGTTCGCCCATGACTGCGCTGTCGATCGTCGTCCCCTGCTTCAACGAAGAGCCGTGCCTCGACACGCTCTACCGGCGGCTGAGCGACTCGGCGCGCGCCTCGGCCGGCGAAGATTATGAGATCGTCCTGATCAACGACGGCTCGCGCGACGGCAGCTGGGCGATGATGCAAAAGCTCGCCGCCGCCGATCCCAGGCTCGTCGCCGTCAATCTGTCGCGCAACCACGGCCACCAGCTGGCGCTGACCGCCGGGCTCGATTTGTGCCGCGGCGACGTCGTGCTGATCATCGACGCCGACCTCCAGGACCCGCCGGAATTGCTCGCCGAGATGCTTGCCAGGATGCGCGACGAGCAGGCCGATGTCGTCTACGGGGTGCGCCGCAGCCGGGCCGGCGAAACCGCCTTCAAGCGCGCCACCGCCCACGGTTTCTACCGACTGCTGTCGCGGGCGACCGAGGTCGACATCCCGATCGATGCCGGCGACTTCCGGCTGATCAGCCGCCGGGCATTGGCTGCGCTGATGGCGATGCCCGAGCAGGCTCGGTTCATTCGCGGAATGGTCGCATGGATCGGCTTCCGGCAGGTGCCGCTGGCCTACAACCGCGACCAGCGCTTCGCCGGCGAGACAAAATATCCGGTCCGCAAGATGGTTCGATTCGCGTTCGACGCGATTACCGGTTTCTCGTCGGCGCCGTTGAAGCTGGCCAGCCATGCCGGCCTGTGGCTGTCGCTCGGCTCGCTGTTGATCATCGCCTACATCACCTACGCCTGGCTCGCCGGCGAGAGCATCCAGGGCTGGACCTCGCTGATGCTGGTCGTCGTCGTCCTCGGCGCGGTGCAGATGTTCGTGCTCGCGCTGATGGGAGAGTATATCGGCCGGCTCTACAATCAGGCCAAGCAGCGGCCGTTGTACATCGTCCAGGACATCGCCGGCGGCGATGTGAACCGCGACCGCCACGCCAA
>JBPCQE010000074.1:0-4025 GCA_050998435.1 Sphingomicrobium sp.
CTCGCCGCGCTAAAGCGCAGCCCATGACTCGCAAATTCTTCGGCACCGACGGCATCCGCGGGCTCACCAACAGCGAGCCGATGACCGCCGAGACCGCGCTCCGAGTCGGCCAGGCCGCCGGCGCTCACTTCCTGCGCGGCGACCACCGCCACCGCGTGGTGATCGGCAAGGACACCCGGCTGAGTGGCTACATGATGGAATCGGCGCTGGTCGCGGGCTTCGCCAGCGTCGGCATGGACGTCGTGCTCTTGGGCCCGATGCCGACTCCGGCGGTGGCGATGCTGACCCGGTCAATGCGCGCCGACGCGGGCGTGATGATCTCCGCTTCGCACAACCCGTTCCAGGACAATGGCATCAAGTTGTTCGGCCCCGACGGCTACAAATTGAGCGACGAGGCCGAGCGGGCGATCGAGCGGCGGCTCGACAAGGAGCCGAAGCTCGCCAAGGCGGAGCTGATCGGGCGCGCCAAGCGCATCGACGACGCTCGCGGCCGCTACGTGCATTTCGCCAAGTCGACGTTCCCCGAGCAGCTGCGCCTCGACGGGCTCAAGATCGTCGTCGATTGCGCCAATGGCGCCGCCTATCACGTCGCTCCCGAAGCGCTGTGGGAGCTGGGCGCGGACGTCGTCGCGCTCGGGGTCGCTCCCAATGGCATCAACATCAACGACCGCTGCGGCTCGACCCATCCGCAAGCGCTGCAGGCCAAAGTGGTCGAGGAGAAAGCCGACATCGGGCTGGCGCTCGACGGCGATGCCGACCGGTTGCTGGTCGTCGACCAGGAAGGGCGGCTGGTCGACGGCGACCAATTGATGGCGCTGATCGCCCTGCAGCGGAAGCGCACGGGCCAGCTCAAGGGCGGCTCCGTGGTCGCGACGGTGATGTCCAACCTCGGCCTCGAGCGCCGGCTCGCGGAGAAGAAGGTCGGGCTGATCCGCACCCAGGTGGGCGATCGCTATGTGCTCGAGGCGATGCGCGAGAAGGGCTGCAACGTCGGCGGCGAGCAGTCCGGCCACATCATCCTGAGCGATTATTCGACGACCGGCGACGGGCTCGTCGCCGGGCTCCAGGTGCTCGCCGTGCTGGTCGAGGAAGCCAGGCCGGCGAGCGAGGTGCTCAACCAGTTCGAGCCGGTCCCGCAGCTGCTCAAGAACGTCCGCTTCAACGGCGGCGCGCCGCTTGATTCCAAGCAGGTCAAGGCGCGCATCGCCGCTGCCGAAGCCGACTTGAAGGGTCACGGCCGACTGGTGATCCGCAAGTCGGGCACCGAACCGTTGATCCGGGTGATGGCCGAGGGCGACGACGAGGCGCTGGTCGAGCGGCTGGTCGATGATATCTGCGAGGCGGTCGCGGCAGCGTGATTGCCCGAATCCTCATCATCGCCGGCTCCGATTCGGGCGGCGGCGCGGGCATCCAGGCAGACATCAAGACCGTCACCATGCTCGGAGGCCACGCGATGACCGCGGTCACCGCGATCACCGCCCAGAACACGCTCGGGGTCACCGCCGTTCACCCGGTGCCGGCCGAAGCCATCCTCGCGCAAATCGACGCGGTCGTCAGCGACATCGGGGTCGATGCCGTCAAGATCGGCATGATCGGTAGCGCGTTCGCCGCCGAGCAGGTCGCGTTGCGCCTCGATCAGCTGCGGCAGCAGCAGGCCGGGCTGCCGATCGTGTTTGACCCGGTGATGGTCGCAACCAGCGGCGCCGAGCTGGCCGACGACGCGACCGTCGCCGCCTACGGCAAGCTGATGGCCATCTCGACCATCGCCACTCCAAACCTGCCCGAGCTCAAGCGGCTGACTTCCGAGGAGGACCCGGTCGCCGCGGCGCTGCACCTGGTCTCCGATCATGGCTGCGCGGTGCTGATCAAGGGCGGCCACGAGGAGGGCGACGCGCTCGCCGACGCTTTGATCGAGACCGACAATATGACCAGCTGGCAGGGCAAGCGGATCGACACCACCAGCACCCACGGCACCGGCTGCACGCTGGCTAGCGCGATCGCATTGTTCCTCGCTCAAGGAGACTCGCTGTCCGACGCCGTCGGCCGGGCGCGGGAGTTCGTCCGGGTCGCGCTGCTCGCCGCGCCGGGGCTTGGCGGTGGCTCGGGACCGATCGGCCAGGGCGATGTCCGGCTCGACGCCGGCGCCGGCCCGCGCCTCAATCAGGTGACCGTGACCGGGACCGATTACGAACGCTCGGTGGCGTTCTACCAAGGGCTCGGCCTCAGGCAGATCGTCGGCAGCCCGCCCGACTATGCGCGGTTCGAGACCGCCGGCGGGGCAACCCTGTCGGTCCAGATTGATCCCGAGGAGAGAATCTCCGCGACGACCGCCATCTATCTCGAGTGCGACGATCTGGACCGGCGCGTGGAGCGGATGGCGCGCAGCGGCGTGCCGTTCGAGCATGGTCCCAGGGATCAGCCGTGGATGTGGCGCGAGGCGCGGCTGCGCGACCCCGACGGCAACATCATTTTCCTCTACAAGGCGGGCGAGGCGCGCCGCTTCCCGCCGTGGCGGATTAGCGACAGCTAATGTTTCCCGGCGAAGGCCGGGATCCAGACTTTTTTCTGTGGAAAGTCTCAAGCCGGCCACTGGACCCCGGCCTTCGCCGGGGTACAAGAAACGCCATGCCGCGCTGCGACTTCAGGCTCGAGCTCGATTATCCGGAGCCGCTGGCCGGAGTCGATGAGGCGGGCTGCGCCCCGCTCGCTGGGCCGGTTGTCGCCGCAGCCGTGATCCTCGATCGCAAATGTTTCCCGCGCGGGATCGACGATTCGAAGAATTTGCGGATCGACAGGCGCGAGTCGATCCACGCGCGCCTCGTCAAATGCGCGGTGATCGGGGTCGGGGTCGCCAGCGTCGAGGAGATCGACACTCTGAACATCTACTGGGCGCGGATGCTGGCGATGACCCGAGCGGTCGAGGCGCTTGGAATCGATCCGGCCTGGGTCCTGGTCGACGGCAATGCCTGTCCGCGCTGGCAGCGGCCGTCCAAGGCGATCGTGGCCGGCGACGCTCGCTGCCGGTCGATCGCCGCGGCGTCGATCGTCGCCAAGGTCACGCGCGACCGGCTGATGGCCGAGCGGGCCCGCGACTTTCCGGGCTACGGCTGGGAAACGAATCGGGGCTACGGGACGCCCGAGCACTACCGCGGGCTGGAGGCGCTCGGAGTGACTCCGCTTCACCGGCGAAGCTTCGCTCCGGTGCGCGAGATCATTGCCCGGCACGGCCAGCCGAAGCCGCCGATGCAGGAAAGCCCGCCAGCGAGTCCTTTGAGTCACACCGCTACCTGTTGAGCGTTGGCGGCGCCAATAACGCAAGATGTTGTGTCGGAGGCGTTACGAACCTCGCGGGCGCCGTCCCATTTCCGGACCACCGTTAACCTCTCCGAGCTTGACCCGGACTCCCCCCTGACTCACCCTTCGCGGCCAACAGGGGGGATTGCATGAACCTCATCGCACCCATTGCGGAGGGCCGGGGGCGCTTGCGCCCGCGTTCAAGTCGCCCGGCCGAGGCGCTTCCGCTCGACCGAATCATCGAGGACGACTGTATCGCCGCGATGGCGCTGCTCCCCGACAAATCGATCGACATGATCTTCGCCGACCCGCCGTACAATCTGCAATTGGGCGGCGACCTGTTCCGCCCCGAAGGCAGCCGAGTCGACGCCGTCGACGACGCCTGGGACAAGTTCGACAGCCTAACCGTCTACGATGATTTCACCCGACTGTGGCTGGCCGAGGCTCGGCGGATCCTCAAGGACGACGGCTCGATCTGGGTGATCGGCAGCTATCACAACATCTTCCGGGTCGGCGCTCTGCTCCAGGACGCGGGCTACTGGATCCTCAACGACATCGTCTGGCGCAAGTCGAACCCGATGCCCAACTTCCGCGGCACCCGCTTCACCAACGCCCACGAGACGCTGATCTGGTGCGCCAAGGACGACAAGGCGCGCTACACCTTCAACTATCGCGCGATGAAGGCGCTCAACGACGATTTGCAGATGCGCTCGGACTGGGTGCTGCCGATT
>JBPCQE010000076.1:0-5157 GCA_050998435.1 Sphingomicrobium sp.
TCCATCGCCCCTTCGAGCCACCGAGCGCAGCCGAGCGGGTGCGCGCCATCGCCGCCCGTGACGGCTTAGTGCCCACCCTCCCAAAGAACAGCCGTCCGGCGAGTGAATCGCGTGACGTCGGTCGGGCTGGGCTAAAGCCCACCCGCCGACCGGCACTCACTCGCTCTACGCGCTGCTTCGCGTCTGCTCCGCAGAGCGCTCACCTGCGCTCGGCAATTCGTGCAAAAAAAAGGGAGTGCGAACCGAAGCCCGCACCCCCTTGGAAGTGACGTGAAGTGACTTGGGCGGCTTAACAGGCGGCCGACGGGCGCCGTAGTCAACGAAAGTTAGTGTGGCCCGCCCGCACGATTCCTGGCGGTGCCTGGGGTCGGCTGTGCGGCCCGCCGCGGATGCGATATCACCGCTCTCGTGGGTAAACGGCTTCAGCTTCCGTCGGGGCGAGTCATCGCGCTTGGCCGCCTGATGCTGGCGACGCTGTTCATGCTCGCCATCCTGGTCGACGCCAGCCAGCCGGCGCAGGCGCCCGTCGAGACGTATGCGCTGCTGGCGACCTACGTGATCCTCGCGGCCGGCATCGCCATCGTCACCTGGAACAGCTGGTGGCTCGACGCCAAGCTTGCCGGGCCGGGGCACGCGATGGACATTGTCCTGTTCGCCGTGCTGGTGCTCCTGACCGAGGGCTATACGAGCCCGTACTTCACCTTCTTCATCTTCCTGCTGCTGTCGGCCGCGATCCGCTGGGGCTGGCGAGCGACGGCCCTGACCGCGACCCTGCTGACCCTTCTGTACCTGATCGCCGGGCTGCTGGTGGCGACGGTGAGCGCCGAGTTCGAGCTGCAGCGCTTCGTCGTCCGCACCGGTCATTTGATCATCGTCTCGCTGATCGTCATCTGGTTCGGAGCCAATCAGTGGCGGGCGAGATTCCAGTGGCGGGACGAGGATCTGCTCGCCCGGCCGTCGCTCGACCAGCCGCCGCTCGAGATCGCGTTGCGCGCGGCGATGAACGGAATGCGCGCGCGCGCCGGAGTGTTCGTTTGGCGCGAACCCGGCGGCTCGCAAGCCACCGGCCTCGCGATTCGCGGCGGCGAGCTCGCCGAAATTGCCGTTCCAGGTCGGGCAAGCTCGCATTCAGCCGTCTCGACGCCGTTCCTCTACGACCTTGGCAAGGACCGAGCGCTCAACCGGGATGCCGAGCGCAATCTGATCGAATTCGACGTGCTCGAGGGCATGTCGATCGAAGCGGCATCCGCCTTGAAGCTCCGCGAAGGGCTCGCCATCCCGATCCGCTCCGTCGAAGGTGAGGGCGATCTGTTTCTCGAAGCCGTCCCGAGCCTGTCGACCGATCACATCGATCTCGGCGAGCTGATCGCGGCCGACATTGCCGCTTATCTCCAGAGGCAGGCGCTGTGGAAGGCCGCCGAAGAGAGCGCCGAGGCCCGCTCGCGACTGACTCTGGCGCGAGACCTGCACGACAGCGTCGTCCAGTTCCTCGCCGGCGCCGCCTTCCGGCTCGAAGCGATGAAGCGATCGGAGGCCTCGGGCCGCGACCTCGAGCCCGAACTCAACGAGCTGAAGCAGCTGATGATGCAGGAACAGGGCGAGCTGCGCTCGTTCATCACCGCGCTGCGCAGCGGGCCGCTGGTCGCGTTCAACGATCTTGCCCGGGACCTGCAGGAGCTCGCCGCCCGGCTGTCGCGGCAGTGGGACATTCGCTGCGAATTCTCGGCGCCTCGGGAGGAGGTGATGATCCCCGCCCGACTGCACCTCGACGCGCTCCAGCTGATGCGCGAAGCGGTCGCCAACGCCGTCCGCCACGCCGAAGCGAAGTCGGTCACGATCAAGCTCGCCGCCGTGGCCGACGAGTTGCGGCTCGATTTCGTCAACGACGGGGCCGCTTATCCGACCTCCGGGGATCGGCTTGAAATGCCGGCGTCGTTGAGGGAGCGCGTCGAGCAGGCCGGCGGAGCGCTCGACATGGCGCGCGGAATGGGCGTCACCAAGGTGTCGATTTCGCTGCCGATCGGCGGGGGGCGGCATTGACGCGCATCCTTCTGGCCGACGACCATCCAATGATCCGCACCGCGCTCGAGGCGCTGCTGCGGGACACCGAATATGAGATCGTCGGGACCGCGGGCAGCGGCGAGGCGGCGTTGCGCGAGGTCGAGCACCTTGCGCCGGACATGCTCCTGCTCGACCTGCAGATGCCTGGCGGCACCGGCATGGACGTACTTCGGCGCATCCGGGCCGACAGGACCTCCACGGCCGGCAAGGCGGCGATGAAGGTGGTGTTGCTGACCGCCGCGATCGACGATTCGGCCCTGCTGGAGGCGAAATCGCTCCAAGTGCAGGGCATCGTGCTCAAGAATTCCGATCCTGCCTATCTGCTCGAGTGCCTCGATCGGGTCCGTCACGGCCGCACCTGGATCGATCCCGAGCTCGTCGAGCGCTCGAGGCAGTTGGCGAGGACTCGGAGTGACGGCGACCGCTCTCCGCTGGCGCCGCGGGAGCGCCAGCTGATCGGATTCGTCCGCCAGGGCCTGCGCAACCGGGCGATCGCCGAGCAGCTCGGAGTGACCGAAGGGACGGTCAAGACCTATCTCCACGCGATCTTCGAGAAGCTCGGCGTCCGCACCCGCACCGAGCTCGCGATGCGCGCCGACGAGTTCCTGACCTAAGGTTCGGCCGCGCTCAGGTTCTGCGTTTCTGCCTAGGTATTCTGCGGCTTCGCGCACTCGGCGCGGGGTCGGCTCCCTACATGGGTGAGTGATGGGTCGCGTGGTTGGCGGCATTCGCCAACATTCGGCGCGGTTCCCGCCACTCCGCCGATCATCGGCTCGGCTCTTCACCGCCAAACCTTTGAAGCGCCGAATTTTTCCTGTTCTGGCACGGCTCTTGCTCATCAGTCTGCATCATCACGTGGGATCAATCCCCCCACCGCCAACGGAGTTACCAATGCCAGCCTTTGTCGCACTCGCCCCGAAAGAACCCGCCGTCCACGACTCGCGGACCGCCGTCCCCGAGCCGGCGCTTCCCTTCCGAAGCGACACCATCCTTGGCGTGTGCGAGGCGATCGGACAGGATTTCGGCTTCAACCCGACCTACCTGCGCCTGGTCTTCGCGGCCTTGTTCTTCCTGAACCCGCTGATGGTGAGCGGCGCTTATCTCTTGCTTGGCGCGGGCGTCGCGCTCGCTCGCTGGCTCTACCCCGTCGCGACGGCGACCGTCGCTCAGCCGGCCGTGCAACCCGCAGCTCCGGCAGCCGACAATGAGGATTCGGACTCCCGCCAAGCGGCTTGAACTCGACCACTTGGCTTCGGCCTTCTCCGACAAAAACACTTCCGGGACGGCATTAATCTCCCCGAACGAAAGCATAAGGCCGCATAAACCTCGTCTTTACGCCCTTGCGTTAGGGTCCCCGGCTAAGGCTCGGCGCGTCGGGCCGGTGAGGAGTAGGAAGCGAATGGCGAGCAGTCGCACCGTCGACCGCCAACCGATCAGCGTTGCCGAGGCGCATTTCGCGCGCGTCAACGATTTTGGCTGCGTTCGCCATCCCCATCTGCAGGCGTTGATCGAGGGCTCGGGGCCGCATTCCGGCCGCGACCTAGCCGACGCGATCCATCTGCTGTGCAGCCTCCACGGCCGCCATCCCGGCCTGATCGAGATCGCCTGCACCACCAGCCCGGACAAGACTGCCCACGACTGGCTCGAGCGCGCGTCGGAAGCGTTCGAACGCGAGCGCTTGTATCTCGTCCGGCTGACCTCCGCGGTCGGCCCGATGCCGAGCACTCCCGGAGCCGCCGAAACCGAAGCAAGCCTGCTCGGCCAGCGCCACGCGCTCGAAATCCTCGCGTCTTCGGAGCGGCACGGCTGCGCGCTTGGCGCCGCGACCGCGCTGGTCGGCGACTGGTGGCCGATCCGCCGGCTGCTCGATCGGGCCGCGACCCGCGCCGGGCTCGACAGCCCCGCCCCGTCGCTGCCCGACGAAGCCTCGCTGGTCGAGGTCGTCGAAGGAGCTTCGGACAGCCCGGCGAGCGCCCGTGCGCTCGCGTTTGGCGGTGAGCAATTGCTCGTCCAGCACCGAGCGCTGTTCGACCTGCTCGAAGCCCGCACGAGCGCCCGCGGCGACTATTAGTTGCTAAAGGTTGTGCTCCTGCGAAGGCAGGAGCCCAGTCTGGATTCCTGCCTTCGCAGGGATACTAATCAGTCGTCGCGGTAGGCGAGCTCGTAATTGCCCCAGCGCCGGCCCTTGATGAACAATGGCACGAACACGTTCTTCACCGGGATGTACTTGTCGCCAAGCTCCATCCGGTAGGTCGCCAGGGTCGCCGGGCGGTCGCTGAGCAGCGCGTTGCGGGTGGTGTCGTCAATCAGCACGCGCTTGTTTCGGCAGTGCTCGTCGTTCCACACCGGATCCGGCCCCTGCGGATGGCTGCGCTCGGACAAATGGGTCGGCAGATAGCCGTTCATGTCGCCGATCGCGGAGCCGATGATGCGGCTGTCGGACGCCTTGATGCGATCGAGGACCGGGCGCACATGCTTGTCGGCGAACGGGCAGAAGCGGGTGCCGAATTGCTGCGGGTTGCTGCCCGCGACCTCCTGGTAATCGCGGTCGAATACGTCCTCGAGGGTGACTTCGCCCGAATCGATCCCGCGCTCGATGCCCGCGACGATGATCCGGGTCGCTTCCTGGGCCTTGAGGATGAACGGAGTGTCGTCGATCTCGGCGCCCGAATTGGCGAGCGTGTCGAGCATGGTGTTGGACAAGAGCTCAAGATGCGCGAGCCGCCTTTGCGCCTGAAGCAGCTGGCTGCCGTTGTCGCGGGCGTCGCCGGCGAAATTGGTCAGGCCAGCTTTCACTCTGTCGACGCTGGTCTGGATCATGTTGGTCGAGTGGGCGATGCCCTCGGTCTGGCGGTCGACCATGCCGACGATCTCGGACACTTCGCGAACCGTGTCGCTGATCTGGCCGAAGCCGGTCTGGGCGGCCCGGCTGCGCTCGACTCCGGTCTTGATCTCTGACGTGACGGCGCCGGCCTCGCGGGTCAGCTCGCCGATGGTCAACGCGATTTGGCTGGTCGCCGAGCGAGTGTTGTGGGCGAGCTTCTTCACTTCGGCGGCGACGACCGCGAAGCTGCGCCCGGCATCGCCGGCGCGGGC